>JAPUFZ010000379.1 GCA_027293245.1 Gammaproteobacteria bacterium | reverse complement strand
ATTAACAACCTGGTCGCCGGTTATGGACAGATGGAAATTTTGCATAACTTCAATCTGCTCGTGGGCAATGCGCAATCCCTGTGGCTGATCGGCCCTAACGGCGCCGGCAAGTCGACCATACTTCACGCAATTTTCGGCTTTAATCGAATATTTTCCGGTTCGATTGAGATTGGTTCGGGTAGCGACAAGCTCGATGTCACGCGCCTGACACCGAATCAGAAACTCGCCCAGGCCGGCATCGCCTATATCCTGCAGGACAAGTCAATATTTCCGGGTATGACGGTCGAAGAAAACCTGTGGATGGGTGGTTTCCTGAAGGATAAACCGCAGGAAGCCAAGGACGCTGCCGAAAAGGTTTTTGACAAGTATTCACGACTGGCCGCCCGGCGCAAACACAAGGCCGGGGTATTGTCCGGTGGTGAACGCCGTTTGCTCGAAATCTCACGCGCACTGGTGATGAATCCCGAAATATTGCTGGTGGATGAGCCTTCGATAGGCCTCGAACCGCGTTTTATCGATATGGTGTTTGAGATTCTTTATGACCTGCAAAACACCGAAGGCAAGACCATCATCATGGTCGAACAGAATGCCAAGAAAGGCCTGGAGTTTGCCGATATCGGTTATGTTCTGGTTTCCGGCGAACTCGCCATCGCCGGTAAGGGCGATGATCTGCTGAAAAACCCGAAAGTTGGCGAACTCTTCCTCGGGGGTTAGCTGTTGTCTAATTATCGCGTTGCAGTCATCCCCGGTGATGGCATAGGTAAGGAAGTCGTTCCGGAGGGAATCAAGACCCTCGAGGCTGTATCCTCAACTTTCGGTATAGCTTTCGAGTGGCAACATTTCGACTGGAGTTGTGAACGTTACCTGGAAAGCGGCGCGATGATGCCCGCGGACGGTATTCAGCAGCTCAAAGATTTTGACACGATTTTTCTCGGTGCGGTTGGCTTCCCGACGGTACTCGATCACGTCTCTTTATGGGGACTGTTAATCCCGATCCGGCGTGAATTTCAGCAGTATATAAACCTTCGGCCGGTGCGCCTGTTCGAAGGCATGCGATGCCCGCTGGCAGGTAAAAAACCGGGTGATATCGATTTTTACGTGGTGCGTGAGAATTGCGAGGGAGAGTACTCCAATATCGGCGGGCGGCTCTATGAAGGCACCGAGAACGAAATGGTGATGCAGCAATCCATTTTTACGCGTAAGGGTACCGACCGGGTACTGCGGTATGCATTTGAACTCGCCATGTCACGCCAGGCGCATCGCCTGACTTCGGCAACCAAATCGAACGGCATTATCCATACCATGCCCTATTGGGATGAACGCGTGGCAGCGATGGCTAGCGAATATCCGGATATCGATTTAGATAAATATCATATCGATATCCTGGTCTCGCATTTCGTCAATAAACCGGAAATATTCGACGTCGTGGTTGGTTCCAATCTGTTTGGCGATATTCTCTCCGACCTGGGTCCGGGTATTACCGGCACCATCGGCATCGCGCCGTCGGCCAATATCAACCCGGAAGGCGACTTTCCCTCGATGTTCGAACCGGTACACGGCTCAGCGCCCGATATTGCCGGGCAGGGTATCGCCAACCCGATCGGTCAAATCTGGTCGGCGGCAATGATGCTCCAGCATCTCGGTCATGACGACGCGCACGATGCGATCATCACAGCAATCGAAGATGTGATACGTGAAGGTGACGAATTGACTCCAGATCTCGGAGGTTCTGCCAGTTGCGAAGATTGCGGCAGTGCCATTGCCGCGAAATTATCCGCCTAGCAGATCCACGGATTAATTCTATTCAACTATCCACGCTACTAACCGCCTAGAAGTAGCAGGATAATACTCGCGCCGATCAGCAGTATTCCGCCAAGCTCGGTATGCGAAACCTTTTCTCGAAATACCAGCAAGGTCACTGCAAAGGTGAAGATCAATTCGATCTGCCCGAGCGCACGCACATAGGTCGCGTTTTGCAGGGTAAAAGCGCTAAACCAGCCGATCGATGCGAGTCCGCCACTGATGCCAACCAATGCCGCGGGGCGCCAGTGCAGCATTACTTTTTTAAGTTGCTCTGGTTCACGCAGCCCAATTAAAATCCCCATGATCGCGGTTTGCAGAATCAGAACGATCAGCAGGGTGAACGCTGCCGCGACCAAAAAACTATCGAGGCCCAGGGACAGCGAGGCGGCGCGAAACAGGACCACGCTCAACCCTAGCCAGGCTGCGCAGGCGAGGCCAATCATGGTTGGCAGGCGCCACAGGCCCTGAATCAAACTGTTCACTCCGAGCTTTGATTGACCTGCGCTCAGTATCACGACACCGACCGCACTCATCGCGATGGCGATTATCACAACGGGCGAAAGTCTGTCACCGAGTAGTATCAGGCTAAAAATGGCGACCATGATGGTTTCGAGTTTGGAAAAAGTAGTTCCCACCGCGAAATTGTGGAATGAAAATAGCCAGAGTAAAAATACCGTGAACAAGATCTGGCATATTCCACCGAGTAGTGCGTAGAGCAAAAATCCGGCGTTTATCGCGGGCAGGGGATGCGCCTCGAGGTAAACCACGGCAATAAAGTAAACCATCGCGATCGGCAGCGCGTATATGAAACGCACGTAGGCAGCACCCAGGGTTGAGAGCTTTCCCTGTAAATGTTTTTGCATCGCCGAGCGTATATTCTGAAAAAACGCAGCGGCAATAGTAAGGGGTATCCAGAGTTCCAAAAGTTGTCTTGTTTTATTGTTATTATTATCGATGCTAACCTATCATGCGTTGAACTCACACATAAAATATAACCCAACACCAGCTTGCCCAAATGAACATTGCAAATATTCAATTCGGATTAGATCGTAGTTGATGATTTTTAGCCGCAACCTGGTGGTCTTGCTGATCGCGACAGTCGTATCTTTCAGTACCTTGTATATACCCCAACCAATGCTGCCGTTGCTGGCGGAGACATTTGGCGTTTCCGCTGGTGAAGCGGGCTTGTTGATGACCGTGGCCATGTTACCGCTGGCACTGGCACCGGTGGCCTATGGTTATTTCCTTCAGGCTATACCGGCCAGATTGATGCTGATGGTTGCGCTCAGCTTACTCGCATTCGATCAGCTATGTTTTTACTTTGTCACTGAATTTTGGCAACTGATTGGATTGCGACTGATTCAGGGTTTACTGCTGCCCGCTATATTCACTTCGCTAATGACCTATTTTGCGACCATGGTTCCAAAGGGGCAGGTACGCCGTGTTATGGGTTTCTATATCGGCGCAACCATTTTGGGGGGATTCGTTGGTCGATTGGCCGGTGGTATTTTTGCCAGTTCTTTCGATTGGAGAACAGCATTTGTTGTTATGGGGCTGGCGCAATTGTTACCCCTGATCTTGTTAACCAGTGTAGAGTCTGACACCGATATTAATTTTGCCCGACTCGATAGCAAAAGTATTTCCCGGGTCTTGCGAAACAGGAATTATCGTTTCATGTTCCTGGCGCTGGCCTCGATTTTTTTCGTCTTCTCCGGGATACTGAATATTATTCCGTTTCACCTGCAAGACATCAATCCGGGCACGACACCGTTTTTGATTTCAATGCTATACCTCGGATATCTGGTGGGTGCACCGGTATCGTTTTTCAGTGATTCGATTAGCCGGATGTTTAACGATGACCGGAAAAGTTTGATGCTGGGTTTGGTCATTCATGCTTTTGGCCTGGTGATGCTTTTATTTGTCGCCTTTCAGGGATTACTGATGATGATGTTTTTTCTGGCGGCAGGCTTCTTTTTAATACATGGGACACTGTCCGGCCTGGTCAACCACCTGGCTAGCGAGCACAAGGCCGTGGTGAACGGATTATACGTATCGATTTACTATATCAGCGGTGCGCTGGGATCGTGGTTGCCAGGCTATGTATATGATCAGTTTGGCTGGGGCAGCATGATACTGGTATTTGCCCTGATACTGGTTTTCACTGCCTGGTATATCCTGCAATTACGACTCGATACCAACAAACCAGGCTCTGCTTGAAAACTCTTGGGTAATTTAATGAATATGTGACTCTCGCAATGGCGCAAAGCACGCAAAGTAAAAGACAGAAATTGGGTGAAAACATGGCTGTATAGGATCACTAAACTAACCCAAATAATCCTTTGCGATCTCTGCGCCTTTGCGAGATTATTTTGGTTTTTCCTGGCAGCAGATTTTACTGGGAAGATGTAAACGGTATGGGGTTTAATCATCTCCCCAGCTAAGTTTGCCGCAGTTGCTGATCTGGTAGCCACCCAACTGGCTGGCAATTTGATGCCCTGAGTCGGATTGCATTCTATTTATAAGATTGTGGAAAAGGTGCCTGAACCAGATATTGCGAGGGATGGCGAAATCCAGGACTTCCCACCCGAGACTGAGGAATTCCAGGCCGAACTCGTTGGCGGTGGCTCGCGTGCCAGGCGAAATATCGCATTCATCCAGATTGATCGAAGCCGCGGCTTCGCGTTCGGAGAGAGAAGTCGTGGTCGCGTTTAACATATCGACATTGAGCCGATACTTGCTAAGAATCTCCATTAAAAAACGCTGAGTGCCGGATCCAGGCTGGCGAATCGACCATCGGAATTTAATGTCGAATATTGCTGGTAACTCGGGCCTTGAGCCGTCTTTGGTTGACTTGAAAATCAGCCCCTGCTCTCTTTTGAATGCCCGTATCAAAACCCAGTTATTGTTTTGCGAGTATTGCTGTATCAACGAAGGATGGCGCGTTGCGCTTTCATCTTCAGGGCCCCAGTGGATGCAGCAGGCGTCGACCTTGTTGGCATTGAGTAGCTCGAGACCGGTGCGAGTAGCTGTCGGGGTATAGGTGATGATTGCTCTGTTTCCCAACGACTCGGTGAATTCATTGATTATGCGGTGCAAAAAAGGATCGTCGCTACCGGCAATAATTAAACGATCGTGCAACAACCCGTTATGAGTAGAATCCAGCATCCATTTATCGATTAGCTCCTTCGGAAACATCCATTTACCGGTTACCCTGGTAGCCGGTATATGGCCCTTATTGACCAGGGCGTATATTTTTTTCTCATTCAAATGCAGATAGCCCGATACCTGCTTCACGTTCATGAAAACATCGGTTTTTTTTTCTAATATTGTGCTCATTGTCGGTACCTTCAATTATCAAGTAGGCAATAGTGAATATTCATTCGGCAGTTATTTTTTACCGGTAACGGGTCCATTACCTGGAAATTAAAGCAATAAATATACCCGGATCAAATATTGACGATATATCTCTATCGAATTTGGCTGTTTTGGATAAAAACTAATGAAATATCCTGGACCTTCTTTCAATTAGGGACTAAATGTCGCAACTGGGGAATCGAAACTGGGTCATTATGACCAATGCGATGTTATGCATTCCGAATCAGACGGGTCATGACGCCTGATATGACCAGTTGCAAACTGGTACATCAATTGCAATAACTGTATTATGTTATAAAACCTTAATGTTATAAAATCGTTAAACAAACCTGGGTTATTCATGGAAAAAATCGAGCTGGATGACTTTGCACAAGAGCTTCCAGATAAAATGCCGGTTTCAGTTATTATGGAGAAACGCCCATGCGATCATGCCTGGGCGGATTATAGCTATCAGGCAGTCGGCGTTGTTACCAGTGATCGCCTGCAAGATCGGCAGTCGAGAAAAATTCATCAAAAGGATGGCATCGAGCAATACCTTTATTCGGGTCTTACTGTTCAGCTTTACCAGGACGAGTGTGAAAGTTACTACCACAATCTGATGTCGCCCCAACCCGGCTGTTACGTGGTTGCCGGAGAACCGGAAGACGATACTGAAGTACCAGAGCCTTACCTGGTCAGTTTAAGTTTTGATGAGGTGCATGCTTATCTTGAGGGCGATGAACAGGTTTATGCCGTTGAGATACCACCTGAACTCTACAAGTGGACCGAGGCATTTGTTCTAACCCATTATATTGCAATCAAAAAAACCAAACGCAAACTTAAGAACTGGACAGACCAGCCGCAGGAAAAGACACAGTGACGGAGGATAAATCGGAAAGTCGACTGGCTCGCTGGTCACGCCGCAAACAACAAGGCGCTGAGGCGACACTGCAAGAAGACCTGTCCCTGGAACTAGCAGAGCATGATCGGGAGGAGGCTGATTTTCCCGAGGCAGTAATTGAGCAAGATGCACAGGAGGTTGAAGTACAGGAACCGGTACTCACCGATGCAGATATGCCGACCATTGAGTCGTTGACGGAGGATTCGAATTTTAGCCAGTTTATGTCGTCAGGAGTAAGCGATAAGTTGCGAAATCTGGCTTTGAGAAAGATGTTTAAAGCGCCTTTTTTTAATATTCGAGATGGACTCGACGAGTATGATGGGGACTACACCTCGTTCGAGAAACTCGGCGATATTGTGACCAGCGATATGCGCCATCAGATGGAAATCGAGGCGCAAAAGAAACTCGAAGCAGAGGCAAGAGCAATGATTGAATCAGAAAAAGGGGTTGAATCTGAATCAAATGTCGAAGGCGAAGATGAGAATGTCAATGAAAACCAGAATCTGGCAGTCAATGCCGAGGATGAGATTGTAGAGGACGAAAATGCCGAACCTGCCGATCAACTACCTGAGACAAAAACCGAAACTCCACCAGAATCCGGTGTGTCAAATAAGTGAGTAATTTAAGTGCGAGAAAAGCGGCGTTGTCGACGCTTGAGGGATTCGAGCCGACGCCTACCAGTTTGATTAGCTACCAGTCGAATGGCAAAGTCATCGTATTCGGTGAACAAGCCACGCTGGCGCGCTGCAATGATTTTCCCTCACCCCTGAAGCTCAGCTTAATTGTCATGGATTCGACAGGCGATTCGGCGCTCCCCGGCGCTATTTCTCTAAACCAGAGAAATATCGATATCCAGGGCCATTTGGGCGGGTTTGTGGTCAATCTTATCGGCCCGGATAATAGTGTAGAAACCTTGCAGGCCGACATGGTGCTGGATTTGAATCCTGAAGCCCTGATATCACTCGAAATTCCGCCGCCGGGTTATCTGCACGAAATACTGCATAGTGAGAACTTAAAACAACTGCAGGAGCAGTTGCTGGATTTGATTGGCGAGTTCGAAAAACCAAAATATTTTAGTTATGACGCTTCGATTTGCGCCCATGGTGTCAATGGCAAAATTGTCTGCACCCAGTGTCTAGATGCCTGCCCGGCAGGCGCAATCAGCAGCCTGATTGAAACCATCGAAGTTGATCCCTACCTGTGCCAGGGCGGCGGCGTCTGCGCTACGGTTTGCCCGTCGGGCGCCATTCGGTATGTTTATCCACGGCTTGCCGACAGTGGTAATGCGATTCGGAAGATGTTGCAAGCTTTTCGAGAGCAAGGTGGTAGCCAGGCCACGGTAGTATTCTATGCCGAAACCGAATTTCCTCAGAACTACCTACAGGACGATGACTCGATACTACCTGTCAAAGTAGAAGAATTAGCCAGTGTCGGCGCTGATCTATGTTTGTCTGCCCTGGTTTATGGCGCCTCGCAGGTGGTGTTGCTGGGCAATGATGAAGTGCCGGAGACCTCACTCAGCCAAATTGAACAACAGTTAGCGTGGTTGGCGCCACTCTTATCTGCCGTTGGCATGAATCCTCGCCAAATATGTCTCCAAAATAACACCGACGAGATTGTTCAGGTTAATGTGAAGATGCAGGTTGAACCGGCACTTTACACCATGCCTGATAGTAAGCGTAATGCCATTTTCCAGGCACTGGATCATCTGTACCAGCATGCTAAAAATCCAGCTGAAGAAGTCGCGCTGCCGCCCGGCGCCCCTTTTGGTAGTGCATTGGTCGATGAAAAAAGCTGTACGCTTTGCATGGCCTGTGTCGGCGCCTGCCCGGGGAAGGCCTTGCAGGATGGTTCGAATAGAGAGTTGCCGGAATTATTTTTTATCGAGGCCAATTGCATTCAGTGCGGCGCCTGTACAACAACCTGCCCTGAAGCGGCGATTACTATTTCGCCACGAATGATTTTTGATCGAGAACTAAGGAACAGGTCGCGAGAGCTAAATCATGATGTCCCGTTTGCCTGTATCAGTTGCGGTAAAGAATTTGCACCTAGCTCGGTAATTCACAAGATGAGTGACAAGTTGAAGGATCACTATATGTTCAAAACCAGCCGGGCGCTCGATCGCCTGAAAATGTGCGAAGACTGCCGCGTGGCTGATATTGTCCAGGATCCTGAAGCCATGAATAGTAGTTTTGACCCGTTAAATTAAAATTAGGGAACATTCCTATCCTAATTAGTAATATTTGGTAATTATTTTCCCGTTTAAACTGGAACGAAAAATGCTATATGAGTACTAGTGAAGAAAATAATAAGATGACAGCGCAGGCATTGGCTCTGGAAGAATTTGATCAACACAAAGATCAACGGGAAACCGTTGACGTTTTCTTTGATGCGCCGGGTAACGAGGCGCTCGATGAAGAGCAGATATATCGTGCCTCGGCCTATGGTCTGATTGCGGCGCTACTGCGTTCTGCGCCTGACCAGGACATGCTGGAACGACTCACCGGGCTATCTCCGGGAGTTGTCCCCGAGGGTGATGAACTGTTACTGGCGATGTCGACCATGGCATTGTCAGCTAAATTGCATACCACAGCATCTATTGACGATGAGTATCATGAATTATTTATCGGTTTGGGCAAAGGCGAGGTAGTACCGTATGGATCCTGGTATCTGACGGGGTTTATGATGGAGAAACCACTGAGCGATCTACGCGATGACCTCGCCAGACTCGGTTACGTAAGAAATACCTCGGTTGTCGAACCCGAAGACCATGTCGCCGCCTTGTGTGAAGTGATCTCGTTGATGATTACCGAAGGAGTCGATTTATCGACACAGAGAAATTTTTCCCAGTCACATATGACGGAGTGGATGGGTCGTTTTTTTGCTGATCTAAGCGAAGCGAAATCAGCCATATTTTATAAATCGGTAGGACGTTTTGGAGCAGCTTTTATGGCTTTCGAAAATGAATATTTTTCAATGCAAACCTGATGTATTAGTCAGTAATTAAATCCCTTTCTAAGGGGGAGGAGAACCTGGTGAAAAAGACAAAGAATGATCTCAATAAGAACCGGCGGGAATTTATCAAGAATTCTACTCTTGTTGGTGCAGGGATAGCAGCGACGGCAGTTATACCCGGCGCTGTATCAGCCGGTAGCACGATTGAAAAGCCTGAAGATAAAAAACAATCAGGCTATCAACTGACTGAGCATATACTCGAATACTACAAATCTGCAGCAATCTAAACCGGGAGAGCTATTAATGAGTAAATTAACCAAAAAGTCGAACCGGGTCGAAACTGTAGAATCTGGTGAAATTGAAATAACCAGGGCCGACACTCCAGTGGCCGCAGCAATCAGTCGTCGAGCGTTTCTGAAGAATTCAAGTTTGATGGCAGGGGGCGCCGCGCTGGCAACCACGGTATCGCCGGTGCTGATGAAAAAATCCGAAGCGGGAATATCATCAGGCTCTAAGGCGGAGCGAATCAAAACCATTTGTACGCATTGCGCAGTCGGTTGTGGAATTATCGCCGAAGTTCAAAATGGCGTCTGGACCGGTCAGGAACCCGCCTTCGACCATCCGTTCAACAGAGGCGCACATTGTGCCAAGGGCGCCTCGATCCGCGAACACGGTCATGGTGAACGCCGCCTCAAGTATCCGACCAAGCTGGTCGATGGCAAGTGGAAAAGGGTTTCCTGGGAACAGGCGATCAACGAAATTGGCGACAAGATGCTCGAGATCAGAAAGTCATCGGGCCCCGATTCTGTTTACTGGCTGGGTTCCGCTAAATTCAGCAACGAGCAGGCTTATTTATTCCGCAAGATGGCTGGTATGTGGGGTACCAATAACGTCGATCATCAGGCCCGCATCTGTCACTCTACCACGGTAGCCGGGGTAGCGAATACCTGGGGCTATGGGGCGATGACTAATTCGTTAAATGATATCCATAATTCCAAATCCATATTAATGATTGGTTCGAACGCGGCAGAAGCTCATCCGGTCGCCATGCAGCACCTGTTCAAAGCCAAGGAAGAAAACAATGCGCCCATCATTGTGATCGACCCGCGTTTCACGCGCACGGCTGCCCACGCAAATCACTATTTGAGGATCAGACCGGGAACCGACGTTCCCATAGTCTGGGGCATGTTATGGCATATCTTTGAAAATGGCTGGGAAGATAAAGAATATATTCGCCAACGCGTCTACGGCCTTGACGAGGTTAGAAAAGAGGTCAAAAAATGGACGCCCGACGAGGTAGAGCGTGTTACCGGTGTGCCGGAAGGCAAGGTTTTTGCTGCCGCCAAGGCGGTAGCCGATAATCGACCCGGTACCTTGATCTGGTGTATGGGTGGCACCCAGCACACCATTGGCAACAATAATACGCGCGCCTACTGCGCCTTCCAGCTGGCTCTCGGCAATATCGGTGTTTCCGGCGGTGGCGCCAACATTTTCCGTGGTCACGACAATGTACAGGGTGCGACCGATCTGGGCGTACTGTCCAACACGCTACCAGGTTACTATGGTCTCTCATCCGGTTCGTGGAAGCACTGGGCGAGGGTCTGGGGTCTGGATTACGAATGGATTAAGGGTCAGTTTGACAGCGGTAGCTACGAACAGAAAAAAGGCAAGGATGTGCACGTAATGAACACCAAGGGTATTCCGGTATCTCGCTGGATCGATGGTGTGCTCGAAGATAAGGCCAATATAGCGCAAAATGACAATCTTAAGGCGATGGTGTTCTGGGGTCATGCGCCCAATAGCCAGACCCGTGGCGTCGAAGTGAAAAAGGCGATGGAAAAACTAGACCTGCTGGTCGTCGTCGATCCTTATCCTACAGCCACTGCGGTTATGCATGACCGCACCGACGGGGTTTACCTGTTACCGGCGGCCACGCAAATGGAAACCTACGGCTCGGTCACAGCATCCAACCGGTCGTTTCAATGGCGCTCGAAGGTAATTGAACCATTGTTCGAGTCGCTGCCTGATCAAACCATCATGTACAAGCTGGCGAAGAAGCTGGAAATATCAGACCAGTTGTTCAAAAACATCGAAGTCAAGGATGAAGAACCACTGGTAGAGGATATTTTGCGTGAAATCAATCGCGGCATGTGGACCATCGGCTATACCGGCCAAAGCCCCGAACGCCTGAAGAAGCATCAGGAAAACTGGGGAACTTTCGATTACACTTCATTGAAAGCCGAAGGCGGACCCGCAGACGGAGATTTCTACGGACTGCCCTGGCCTTCCTGGGGCACCCCGGAAATGAACCATCCCGGCACCCCTGTTCTATACGACACGTCGAAATCGGTCGCCGAGGGTGGTTTGACTTTCCGTGCACGATTTGGTGTCGAACGAAATGGCGTCAACCTGCTCGCGGAAGATTCGTGGGGTAAGGATTCCGATATTAAGGACGGTTATCCTGAATTCTCCGACAAGATGCTGAAGAAACTCGGTTGGTGGAACGAATTAACCGCCGATGAGCAAAAGGCGGCCGAAGGCAAAAACTGGAAGACCGATTTATCTGGCGGCATTCAGCGTGTCGCCATTAGTCACGGTTGTTCTCCGTTTGGTAATGCCAAGGCGAGGACGATGGTCTGGACCTTTCCGGACCCGGTGCCGATCCATCGAGAGCCGTTGTATACATCGCGGCGTGATCTGGTGGAGAAGTATCCAACCTACGACGACCGTAAATCTTTCTGGAGACTGCCAACCCGCTATGCCTCGATCCAGGCGAAAGATTATTCGAAGGATTATCCCATTATCCTGACTTCTGGGCGACTGGTCGAATACGAAGGTGGCGGTGATGAAACCCGATCCAATGCCTGGCTTGCTGAACTGCAGCAGGAAATGTTTGTCGAGATACATCCGCGAGACGCTAATAATGCCGGCATCAAGGATGGTCAGGATGTCTGGGTCGAGACTACTGAGCAGTCCAGGGTGAAAGTCAAAGCCCAGGTGACTCGACGTGTCGGATCCGGGGTGGCATTTATGCCATTTCACTTTGCCGGGCATATGCAGGGTGAGGATCGTAGTTCCAAATATCCTGAGGGTACTGCACCCTATATTTCAGGTGAGGCAGCCAACACGGCGATGACCTACGGTTATGACTCGGTGACACAAATGCAAGAAACCAAATGCAGCTTGTGCCGCATTACGAAAGCTTAGACAGCGAGGAATTATAAAATGGCTAGAATGAAATTCTATTGTGATGCGGAACGCTGTATTGAATGTAACGCTTGCGTAACCGCCTGTAAAAATGAAAATGACGTACCCTGGGGTGTCAATCGTCGACGAGTGGTGACGATTAAGGACGGCCAGCAAGGTGAGCGATCGCTATCGGTAGCCTGTATGCACTGTTCAGACGCGCCCTGCGCCGCAGTCTGTCCGGTGAACTGTTTTTACACGACCAATGACGGTATTGTATTGCACGACAAGGACATTTGCATCGGATGCGGATATTGCTTTTACGCCTGTCCTTTCGGAGCGCCGCAGTTTCCCGAGGCGGCAGCATTTTCATCGCGCGGCAAGATGGATAAGTGCACCTTCTGTGCCGGTGGTCCGGAAGCGGATAATAGCTCCGATGAGTACAAGAAGTACGGCCGAAACCGGATAGCAGAGGGCAAATTACCGATCTGCGCCGAAATGTGCGCGACCAAGGCGTTATTGGCCGGTGATGCATCCGTTCTCTCCGATATTTATCGGAAGAGAATTATTAATCGAGGTGCGAGTGTACTTAACTGGGGTGTCGCCTACGATAGCACCAAGTTGGGTACCTAGATATCACAGCAGGCATGAAAAGATCGCAATGATCCGGATTCGTTTGCGGAACCTTTAACCGATACAGGGAAGTATCGGTGACCTAATTGGGCGTGATAACAATTTCTGAAGTCCGGATATTGACCTGGTGATTAATTTCATCCCTTGCGGATAAGTGGAGCTTGCTTTGAAATTCATATCGGTATTGATAGTATTATTGTTTGTATCCTTGCCGCTTTCGTCACAGGCGGCAACGGATGACGCTAAAGGCCCACAACGGGCGGCGATCGTCGACAACCCGGCCAGCGAACTCTGGCGTAATGTCCGGCAAAGAGAGAACCCGCTTGCGGGTACCAGCCAGGTTCAGGGTACAGATGCCAACTTCCTGATGAGAGTGTCTGGTGAATCCTGGCGCCAATATCGAACCTTGACCCTAATTCCAAGAGCCAGTATTGCGATTTTTGTCGCCTTGTTCCTGCTATTCCTGGTCTGGCTGCTGCGCGGCAAATTGGTTCTCAAAGCTGGGCGCTCCGGCATCAAAATTTTACGCTTCACTCTTAACCAGCGTGTTGCTCACTGGTGTACCGCAATTTTGTTTGTCGTGCTGGCATTGACAGGTTTGGTTTTGCTACTTGGGCGCAAGCTATTAATACCATTGTTTGGCTCTGAAGGCTTTAGTTATATAGCTGTCACAGCCAAGGCACTACACAACTATCTGGGTCCTGCCTTTGCCGTGGCGTTGATATTCCTGTTTATACTGTTTGTAAGAAATAATATGATATCGGCCAAAATTGACTTACTTTGGATATTGAAACTTGGCGGGTTTGGAAAGGCTCATGTCAGTTCGCATCGATTCAATGCTGGTGAAAAAGGCTGGTTCTGGATCGCGGTTCTGGTTGGTTCGACAATCGTGGTCAGTGGCCTGGTGCTCAACTTTCCAATTTTTGATCAAACACGCGATACCATGGAGTGGTACCTTGTAATCCATGGTATCGCCGCAATCATCATGACGATAGCTTCCTTCGGGCATATCTATATGGGTACCGCCGGGGTAGAAGCCACTTTTGAGGTCATGCAAACCGGATACTGTGATAGTAACTGGGCCAG
>JAPUFZ010000378.1 GCA_027293245.1 Gammaproteobacteria bacterium | reverse complement strand
GATAGTGGTGTTTGCCTCCATCGCCATAATTGGCCCGAAATTACGCGCGGTTTTGTTATAGACCAGATTGCCATAACGATCGGCGCGTGCACATTTCACCAGCGCAAAGTCAGCTTTTAAACCCTGTTCCAAAACATAATCACGACCATCGAAGTTGCGCACTTCTTTAGCTTCAGCCAGAGGCGTACCAACCGCGGTAGCCGTGTAAAAGGCCGGGATGCCCGCACCACCGGCGCGGATGCGTTCCGCTAAAGTCCCCTGCGGCACCAGCTCCAGTTCGATATCACCTCGATGGTACAAATCGGGAAAAACAGTGGAGTTCGCTGTCCGTGGAAACGAACAAATCATCTTCGCGACCTGCTCGTTCTCGATCAACGCCGCCAGACCCACATGCCCGCTACCGGTATTATTATTCACCACGATCAGGTCTTTTGCGCCCAGGTCGATTAGCGCATGGATCAGTTCGATCGGGCTTCCGGCTTCCCCAAATCCACCAATCATAACGGTCGCGCCATTAAAAATGCCGGCCACCGCCTGCGTTACCGAAGCTACTCTTTTATCAATCATTGCGGTCGATTCGAATCCGGTTAACTAGCTCCTACAACCTCTTTCAGGAGTATGCTCTGCTCGGCAACATCCTCGAATAACCCGGCTTCGTCGTAGAGTACGCGATCGTTATAACCACTGAACCAGATTGCATCCGGATTGCGTCCCAGGATCGTCACCTTGCCGCGATCAGGCGCATCTTTGGCGCCACGTAACAACTTCATGATGACCATGCCGTTCTCACCGCCGGGCACACCAGGCAACGGATCACTGGTCACGGCTACCACTTCGGTTTTACCCTTGTAGTGGGTGATCGACAGACGCGCATGTGTTTCTACGCCGGACAGACCTTTTTGTGATTCGTTGAGAATACGCCAGGCTTCTTCAATCGGTACATTGAAGGCCTTGTGCCCGATGATGTCTCTACCGCAAAAATAATAGTGATTTTCTACGCCGTTGCGCTTGAGTTCCCTCTGCTGGATACGCAGCGCATCAGGGTCGTTATTAATACCACGGATAATAGGCGCCTGGTTGTCGACATTAAGCCAGTTGCGGCTGCGCAACCGCTTGATGGCGCGTTTGGTGCTATCCACCCACTGCAGGCCGCCTTCAGGATCATCCATATAGTTGCCATCGGCATCTTTCTTAAGGAATTCATCCGGATGGTTAAAATGGATCATCATCCTGAGGTTAACACCCGGATAAATTTGATGAAATTTATCCATCATATCGAAGAAGGTATCGTCAAAACGATCCGGATAAAAACCAAGCTCTTTGGTGCCGATACGGATATTCTCAATGCCAACTTCGGCCAACGCGGACAGCCAGGCGCCAATATTTTTATTACTAAGCACCATCGGATCACCACCGGACATCAGGATTTCGCGCAACTTTTCACGACCGGTGTCTGGATGCCTGCCGCCATTCTCGGCAACCACCTTGTTGTGCTCCTTCACGTAGGCGACAATCTCGCCGATTTGCGCCAGACCCTTGGGCGCCACGGTGCCATCGGGGCGCTCTACCTCTTTCCTCGCAATCAATTCTTCCCGGTAACAAAACCGGCAGTGCGCCGAACAGGTCGAAGCAACATAAATCAATCCCAGTTCATATTTATGAATCAAACCCTCTACCGGGCTGTAATCCATTTGCTTGCCCGGGTCGGGAGAGCCATCCAGATCGTAGGTTTCTTTAGGACTGGCTTTTACCAACACCTGTAATGCCGCGCTATTCTTCGCCAGCTCGAAATAATGGCGCGTCATTTTCACCGGCATACGCGCCTCGACATCCATTAGCGTGCCTTTTAAATCAGTCAATGCTTTTAATTCGTCGGCACTGTAAAAAGATTGCATATCTTCCGGCACCTTCCCGGTCAGAAACTTTTTCAGCCCGGTTATTATTTGACGGTCGTACTTACCGTTAGTGACAGAATCCAGAAATGCCTGTTCTTTTTCCGAGGGCTGGTACTTTGCTGCCTTTGACATTTTAGCCACCTGTGTGAGTAGATTGATACTTTAGCTTATATGCCCTTAACTCATACATTTCGCATAACGGGCACATGAATAACAGGTCACGGAATGAAAGCCAGTGGCGCACTTTCATCAGCTAACCTGTATATTAAACACTAGCATAGTCTAGATAAAGTGCAATTTTCGGCAAACGACATTATTTCACTAGTCCATGAGGTATAGTAATGGCTTATGCCTTATCAACGACGACTATTACCCAGCACCAGCATGATGGCAGCATTTGATGCGGCAGCCAGAACAGGCAGTTTTACCGATGCGGGCAGGGAACTCAATCTGACCCAGGGAGCCATCAGTAGACAGGTTAGCGCCCTTGAAAATCAACTCGATGTCATTCTGTTTAACAGGGTCCGCAATACTATCCAGCTAACCAATGCCGGGAAAATTTACGCCAGGGAAATTCACGCGGCCCTGCAGGCTATTCGCAAGGCCTCTCTGAATGCCATGACTGATCCGATGATCGCCACATTGAACCTGGCCATACTGCCCACCTTTGGCACCCGCTGGCTGATGCCCCGGTTTCCTTTATTCCTGAAGGAAAACCCCGATATTACGGTCAATTTTGTCTCCAAACTTTCACCTTTTGACTTTCAAAGCGAAGACCTGCATGCCGCCATTCACTATGGCTCACCGGACTGGCCCGGCACAAATAGCTCGTTTCTGATGAGCGAAAAATCTGTGCCGGTTTGCTCACCGGAATTTCTCAGTCTAAACCCCCTGGAAAATACCGGGGCTCTAACGCAAATGCCATTGCTGCACCTGGCGACCCGACCCGATGCCTGGAAAAACTGGTTTGATTCAAATGGACTCGAATTGCCCAGGGCTCAGGGCATGTTATTTGAACAGATTTCAATTATTGCCCAGGCTGCGGTGGGCGGACTGGGAGTGGCTTTGTTGCCCAAGTTTCTTATCCAGAGCGAGCTTGACCGGGGTGAACTGGTAATTATCGTCGATAAGCCATTGCAAAGCGATGCTGGTTATCACCTGATCACGCCGGTGGATAAATCGGACTATGCGCCCATCGCTGCATTTCGCAAATGGATTCTGAAAATGGCAGCCCAGCAAACCATCGGTGACTGATCTTGTCAGCACCTCGCAACAGCTTCTCAGGCCTGGTAACCGCCGGCGTGAATTTCATCGGGCAATTCAGGGGACAGTATCACTGCTGTCCCCTGAATTCGGTGCCATAAAAGCGCTTGCAGACATTGATCGATATGATAGACAATCAGCCGGATTTTATTATCATCGATCCTAACCTCCAGGAATCATCATGACAGATCTAGCTCAGATGCTGGACGATTTTCAACCATCTCCGATCGGTGAAATTTTCACACTCGCCAACCAGTT
>JAPUFZ010000377.1 GCA_027293245.1 Gammaproteobacteria bacterium | reverse complement strand
GAAATAATGGGCCAAAATGGCTTTTCCGCAGTAGACCTTCTATTCTCGGACAGCCTCCTAGGTTACATTAGAGAACAAAGTATATAATTATTCTCGAATAAGCCTGTTCTCGATTACAGCAATATAAAATCAAAATAACATTAAACCGGAGATAAACAATAATGAAACGTCGTGATGTACTCAAAGGTGGCGTAGCCGCGCTCGCAGGTAGTGCTGCGGTAATATCCGCACCAGCAATTGCCCAAAATAAAATTGAAATTACCATGGTAGCAACTTGGGGCAGGGACTTTCCTGGGCTCGGAACCGGCGCTCAGCGATTTGCCGAGCGTCTTACCACGATGACTGACGGTCGAATCAAGGTTAACTATTTCGCCGCTAACGAACGAGTTAAAGCCTTCGACTCGTTCGACGAAGTCGCTTCCGGCAATGCGCAAATGTACCATGCAGCCGACTATTACTGGAAAGGCAAACACCCGGGCTGGGCCTATTTTACCGGTGTACCATTCGGCATGACCGCGTCCGAAATCAACGCCTGGATGCGGTTTGGTGGTGGCCAGGAATTGCACGATGAACTGGCGGCCGAGTATGGTCTGAAATGCCTGCCCTGCGGCAATACCGGCGTGCAAATGGGTGGCTGGTTCCGTAAGGAAATGAAGTCGGCCGCCGATTTCAAAGGCTTGAAAATGCGTATGCCCGGACTGGGCGGCGATGTTATAGCCAAAATGGGCGCCTCACCCGTTTCATTGTCCGGTGGTCAAATTTATGAAAACCTGATGTCTGGTGCAATTGATGCAACCGAATGGGTAGGCCCATGGAACGATAGCTTTTATAAATTTTATGAGGCAGCCAAGTACTACTATTATCCCGGCATGCACGAACCAGGTTCGCAATTGTCGTTGGGCATGAATAAAAAATTCTGGGATGGGCTGAGTAAGTCCGACCAGGCCATTATCAGGGCCGCAGCAGAAACTGAAAATTGCGTCATGATGGCTGAATACAACGCCAAAAACGGTGCAGCACTAGCCAGTTTAATTGCTGATCAGGGTGTCAAACTGCGCAGCTTTAGCGATGATACCTATGATGCCTTTGGTGAGGCTGCGGCCGAAGTATTCGCCGAAGTACAACAACATAGTCCAATGGCCAAAAAGATTCACCAGAGCTTTGTGAAATCACGCAACGAAGTAGGTGCCTGGATAAAAATTTCGGATCAGGCCTACGTACAACAACGTAACCGCGTGCTGGGTCTGTAAACTCTACACTGGTATAAAAATTAAACGGAGTCTTCGGACTCCGTTTTCTTTCACCCAATTTAAAATCTACTGGCATGCTTGCAGGTCATCAAATTGTAATAATCAGCCGCGGCCTAGCCTACATGATAGTCAGTGCCGTGTTCCTGTACCTGATCAATAATTACCTGGTTTACTGGCAAAACTGGCCGGGAACCTGGAACCTATTGTCGCATTATGGATTTCTCGGTCTGGAAAAGCTCGACCCCGCACTGTCCGATGAACTGCTTACCCAGGGATGGCTTCAGTTTACTATTTACCTGGGCATTTTAATCCTCAGTTTTTTATATGCTGTAAAAACCAGAGCACGCACGCTTTTGCAGGACTCGATACGATTCGCTGGTTTAGCCGCCTATATCATCAGGGTTTCTTTCTGGTCTGTGTTGTTGATCGGCTTCGCCGATATGATTATTTCGTTTCTACGCGTGGAAGACCTTCTCGAATTCTGGGTTGGTGAACATCTCAAGCAGCAGTTAGGGCGTCCAATTTTTCGCGGTACCTGGGTACACTACCCACTGATTATCCTGTCTTGCGTACTGGCGGCCCGGTTTCGCTCAATCAGCTTTTCCTGGTTAGCGATCATGGTCGTGCTCGCTGAATTTTCAATTGTCATCACCCGCTTCGTATTCTCTTACGAACAGGCCTACATGGGCGACATCGTCCGTTTCTGGTACGCGGGGCTGTTTTTGTTCGCCAGCGCTTATACCCTGGTCGAAGAAGGTCATGTGCGGGTTGACGTGCTCTACGCGGGGTTTAGTCGCAGGAAGAAAGCCTGGATCGATGTTCTCGGTTGCACGCTGCTCGGGATGCCGATTTGCTGGGTCATACTGATGCATGGTATGGGCGGCAAAGGCAATAGCATTAATAGCCCGTTGTTGAGCTTCGAAGTGACACAAAGTGGCTATGGTATGTACGTGAAGTACCTGATGGCCGGATTTCTGGTGGTATTTGCGGTTTCGATGCTGGTCCAGTTTGTCAGCTATCTGTTGTTCAACATTTCCGAAATCACCCGTGTTTCAGATGATTCGGAAAGACCGAGTTACCGGCAGCTGATTGCATCCGGGAAGGCTGGCTAAAGCCATGGAGATATATTTCCTGGTTCTACTGGTTTCGATCATGGCCGTTGCCCTGATTTCCGGCTTCCCCGTGGCTTTTTCCCTGCCAGGGTCCGCAATTATTACGATCGCTTTGGCAGCCCTGTGTGGATATTTGTTTGAGGGCAACACCGATGCTTATTTTGTACTCGGTGGTCCGAATCAATGGCTGAGCGCCGGCGTAACCAATTTCCGAAGTCTGTACTGGAATGTCGAACGCGACACGCTAATTGCTATCCCCTTATTTGTCTTTATGGGCATCATGTTGCAACGTTCGAAGATCGCCGAGGATTTGCTGGTGGCTATGGCCCAGTTGTTTGGGCCGGTTCCGGGCGGCCTTGGCATTTCAGTCGTGTTTGTCGGTGCCCTACTCGCCGCAACCACCGGTATTGTCGGTGCTACAGTTATCGCCATGGGCCTGATTTCTCTGCCCGCGATGCTGCGTAACAACTATTCACCATCCCTGGCCAGCGGAATCATTTGCGCATCCGGAACGTTGGGGCAGATTATTCCCCCCTCGATCGTGTTAATTATCCTCGCCGATCAACTATCCAATGCTGCCGATCAGGCCGCTACTGCTCGAAAAACTGAGTACAAGGAGGCGACTGGCGAATTTTCCATGCCTGGAGATTTCGACGTTATCGCCGCCAGTGCCGGCGACATGTTTATGGGCGCCTTCATCCCCGGGCTGATTCTGGTCGGTATTTATATGGCGTATATACTAATTTCGGCCCTGATCAAGCCTGAAAATGCGCCGCCTGTGCCATTTCATGGTAGCTATGATAAAAAATTTATTTTTCGAATCCTACTTGCCTTGATACCCCCGCTGTCACTGATATTTATCGTTCTGGGCTCGATTATCCTGGGCGTGGCAACGGTTAACCAGGCGGGTGCGATCGGTGCCATTGGCGCCATGATCATGGGCAGCTATCGTCTCATGGAAGGCAAACCACGCGCTTATTATCCAGCTTTTATGGCAGTTTTTTCAATTTTGGCAATCGCACTATTGGTAAACAGCTTTAGCCTCAACATCAAAAATATTCAATCTGGATACGATGCGTTTGGCATATTCCTCGCCTGCATCGCGGTGCTCATCCTGTTGATAGCCATTGGCTGGAGTATCTGGCGAGCCTTTACCATTGATGACACATTGCGTGGTGTGATGATGGAAACCGCCAAAACCACATCGATGGTATTCA
>JAPUFZ010000376.1 GCA_027293245.1 Gammaproteobacteria bacterium | reverse complement strand
CGCCTGGTGCAGCCGTTTGAGACCCGGTTACCGGTCAGGCTCAGTTTTCATCTGGTGACCAGCGCTCAAAAATCTCGCAGTCCGAAAGTAAGCAAATTCAGGCAATGGATTTTGCAGGAGAGCGCTTATCTACGCGAACCCAATACTTCAATGAACTCGAAGGCGATGTTCTCGCCAAGGTGCCAGGCACGCAAAGAGTAAAAAGGGTTTTTTAACAGCACTGTTTTAAACTACCCCTGTCTTTTCCCTGGCGCCTCTACGAGAGTCGAATAGTTTGGGCCAGACGAATTTCAGGCAAAAAAAAGGGTGAGACATGGTCTCACCCTCGTTAACCTTTAACCTCCGGAAAGGTCGCTGGTTACTTGCGATCCGACAATTAGACCGCGACGATGTTCTCTGCCTGGGGTCCTTTTTGACCCTGGGTAACAGTGAACTCGACTTTTTGACCTTCGACCAAAGTTTTAAAGCCCGTGCCAGTGATAGCGCTGAAATGAGCAAATACGTCAGGTCCAGATTCTTGCTCGATGAAGCCAAAGCCTTTAGATTCGTTGAACCATTTAACGGTGCCGGTTGTTGTAGACATATATATATCCTATTTAATAAAAGAAATTAAAGCCTCTTTAAACTGAGGCCACTGGGCTGGAAGTTGAGTTCTTACTTATGAAAAACAGGACAAGGTACAAAAGAAGGGACGTCGAAATGGTGTGCATAAATATAAGACTTACTTTCAAGCCGAGCGCATAATATACGGATTTAATGCACTGTCAACAAGTATTTATTATTTTATTGTTTATTTTATATCGCTGCATATCCTTGTTATAAGCCGTATTTCGTGAACTCAAGTGCGGAATCGACGAAATATTACCGGCTAAATTACCCGTAGCGAATATCGGCCAGGCTGATTAAAAGTTTGGCGGCCAGTTTGGCCTCAGACTCTGGATTACAGCTAATCTGAAATCGATACTGATTTTAAGCCTGTTTGAGCATATCACGCTTCAATGCTTTGGCCATTTCTGCTCCGCTGGCGTATCTGTTTTCGCGCTCTTTCTGTAAAGCCTTGTTGATAATCCGTGTTGCGCTGGCGGGTAAATCGGAGCGCAGGGCATTTAACGTTTTATGTTTTTCATTGGCGATTTTATAAGCAAGATTGCCCAGGTTATCGGCGTCAAACGGTAGCTGTCCAGTCAGCAATTGATAAAAACTGGCACCCAGGGAATAGATATCTGCGCGGCCATCGACATTCGACCCCCTGAGCTGCTCTGGCGCCATGTAAGAGGGACTACCGAGGAAGGCGCCGGTGCGGGTTTTTACCGAGTCTGTAATTCGCGCTATGCCAAAGTCGGTTATCTTTACCACTTTATTTCTCGAGTTGTACATGATGTTAGCCGGCTTGATATCACGGTGAACAATATTTTGCGCGTGTGCGTAATCCAGTCCCTCTGCGACTTCCTTTACTATTCGATACACCTCTTTAACGGCAAGCAATTTCGAGGGTTTCGTGTAATTGGACAGTGGCACCCCAGTGACATAGTCCATCGCGATAAAAGCGAAATCTTCTTCCTCGCCCATATCGTAGACCGTGACGATATTGCCATGGCTGAGTCGACCCGCTGCTTCCGCTTCGCGAAAAAAACGCTCCTTGACCGTTTTTAATTCACTACTTGAAAACTGCGAGTAGTCGAGTGTTTTGATCGCGACCTTGCGATTGATTTTCGGGTCCCTGGCAAGGTATACCACGCCCATGGCGCCACGACCCAATTCCTTCTCTATGGTGTACCTGCCCAGTTCCGGCAATTCCATTTGCGACATCAGTAATGTTTTCTGTGCCTGGGTGAGGGTTAAGGTTTTTGAATGCTTTGATTTGACATTGTCATGCGATTCAAGCTTTTTATTGATGTCCTTATAATTTTTTTGCCGATGACTGATTTCGGTGTAAATTTCAAAGGCCTGGTCATATTTTCTCTTGCGTTCGAGTTTTACGCCGATTTCATATAAATCAGCGAGCAGCCTGTCATTGGTATCACATTTTAAAAGGTTGGTAGCGGCCTTTTCTAAGTCGTTATTCTCAAATTGATAATGCCCAAGCGCATACCAGGCATCGAGCTGTTTTTGCAATAGTTGATCGAGGATAGACTGTCCTGACAGGTAAACGTACACCGCGACCTGGCCAACTAACATTAGCATTAGCATGGTAATCGAAGGCCACCAGATTCCTTTCAGGATTAACAGTACCGGTTGTGCCGCAATTATGCCCAGCACCAGAAAAGCACCAAGAAACAGGCCGCTCTGTTTACTTAGCAGGGGTAGAGGCCATAGCAGGTAGACTACCACCAGTCCCAGTAGTAACGGCATTAACCACCAGCTGGTAGACGGTGTGTGGTAGGTAGCCCCGGCCTGCAAACTACCAAGCGAATCGGCCAGTAGCTGTAGCCTGTTGGCATCCTGCCCGATTAGCGCTATTTTATTTTTATAGTACGAATTTGGTTTGGCGCTCGCCGATTTCAGTGGTAATGCGTTAAGGTCCGTGTGCCGCTCGGTCAGGTTGGAAAAATAGTTAAATACCTTGCCCGCGAGACTGACCGGGATTTGCCTGCCTCCCAGGTCTATTACACCGTTTCCATCCCAGTGTAATTTTTCACTTTTACCGCTACGGCTAAATACCGCGAGGCTCAAATCAGGTAATGATGTCTGACCGTTCTGGTCGTACCAGATCAGGGCCTGATGGTCGGATGTGCCGGAGTTAAAGGGATAAACGCGATACGGGAGCCGGGTATTGGTTAGCCTGAATGCTTGTACCTGTGGCAGGAACACCGGGGGTATGTACTGTCGCCAGCCATCCTGATAGATCAATGACTCGCTATAGGGGATACTGTTTTGCTGCCCGGGAATATTGGTATACTGGGTCAGAAACACGCGTTGATTTTCCAGCATCCAGGCCAGCTTATTACGCTCTCCCTGGGTTGTTTTCCATGCATCGCCATTGCCGGCCTGCACATAATCCATTTGCGGGATATCATCACTCAGCCAGATAATTTCTGCCGTGCCTGATTTCTTCAGTTTACGCAACAAGGTGCGAAACTCCTTAATTCCCTCGGGTTTCTGTAATCGCGACTCGTCGAGTTGTATTACCCGCAAATCATTGGTCGGCGACTGGGCAGGCAGCAGGTGGCTGGCAACACTGAACATCTGTGCATCGATCCAGCGAACAGTGCCATTTTGCGATGACAATAATGCCAGCAGAAAGCAGATAACAATAAATAATGAAAAATAGAGTCTGCGATGCTGATCCAATGAGGGCCTGCCTGGTATTCGAGTGGATGCCTTGAATGGTGTGCCCGCTGCACAGGCAAACCGAGACGGTTTTTCCAGATAACCCAAAAAGTATAGTACAGGTATTCAATATATCTTTTACTGGTCAGGCAAGACGCCTGACCATTTTCAAATGCCGTTATTCTTCTGGCTGAGCGCTGAGATTACCTATACTTTCCTGCACTTCCTCGGTGAGCCTGCTACGACTTTCGTCCGATGCGAAGAACCAGATCAGTAACCAGGCGATTAACAGAATAACCGCTCCATTCTGAAGCAGGGAAGCAATCTTTTTCCTCTCTGTCAGGCTCGCAACCCGCCCCCTGTTGGCCTTGTAAATCCGGTAGAAAAATCCGATGACCCTGAATATTGGACCGTAAAGAAAATCTATCCACTGTTGAAGACGTGTCGCCAAGATATCTATCTATATTATCGCTGTGCCGGGTAACTCATCGGCTGCATCTTCGATCTGCAAATGCCGATCACTGGCAAAGTAAGTATAGAAAACCGGTAAAACAAACAGCGTAAACATGGTGCCGACAGCGAAGCCCCAGACAATTGTTATACCAATCGCCTGCCTGCTTGCAGCGCCTGCGCCACTGGCGATTACCAGGGGCATGATACCAATGATGGTTGAGAACGAGGTCATCAGTATTGGTCGCAAGCGTATCGATGCGGCTTTAATCACCGCTTCGACCGGTGGTAGTTTTTCCTTGATCTGAAATTCGTTGGCGAATTCCACGATCAATATCCCATGTTTGCTGATCAGCCCTATCAATGTGATCAAACCGACCTGACTATAGATATTCATCGACACCTGCCACAAAAACATCGGTACCAGTGCACCGAACAGAGCGAGCGGTACCGTGGTAAGAATGATAAACGGATCGCGAAAACTTTCGTAAAGAGCCGACAACACCAGGAATACGACGACGATGGCAAATCCGAAAGTGATCGCCAGTACCGAGCCTTCCTGTATAAACTGGCGTGACTGACCCTGGTAGTCGAAGGTGTAACCAGCCGGTGCGACCTGCTCGGAAATTTCACGCAGGGTTTGTAATGCCTGACCGAGCGGTACGCCTGGCACCGCGTCTATCTTGGCTGCGTTCTGCTGCTGAAACTGGACCAGTTCGCTCGGTACCGAGGTGTACTCAATATCGACCAGTGACGACAGGCTAATCTGGTCACCGCGGTCTGTGTAAACATAGTACTGGCTGATAATATCGGCATTCTGGCGTTTCTCTCGATGCGCCTGCGGGATGATCTTGTAGCTGCGTCCGGCGAGGCTAAAACGGCTGACGTAACCTTCAGCCAGGATTGCACCGAGGGTTTGACCAATATCGCGCATTGAAATACCCATCGCTTCGGCGCGTTCACGGTTTACCGTAATTTTAATTTCGGGCTTGCTGAAATTGAAATCACTCTTGATGAAGTGAAACTGACCAGTTTGCCTGGCGCGCGTGAGTATCTGTTGCACTACGCCGTAAAGGCGGTCGTAGCTTTCCTGGGTTTTCAAAATAAATTCTACCGCTGTATTGCCACTCGCGCCGGGCAGCGAGGGCGGGTTGAAGGCGAAACTTTGTAGACCAGGCTGCTGATCGAGTTGCTTCTGAATAAGCGGGATCATCTGCCCTGATGTCAGGGTTCTTTGTTCCCAGGGCGTGAGCAACATGCCGGCAAACGAAACCGTTGGACCGCCAAATCCATTCGCCATGAATGACGATTGATACTCGTCTTCAAACTGTCGGTATATATCGATATAGGGGGCGGTATATTTATTCAGATAGTCGAGGCTGGCATGATCGGGCGCCTTCGAGAAGGTGAAAATTACACCCTGGTCTTCCTCGGGCGCAAGTTCAACCTGGATAAACTGAAACATGGCTACCAGCATCGCCATAATCGCAAAAACAAATATCACGGTGACCGATCGTGTCTGTAATGAGTTTTTCAGAAAATTTTCGTACCGATGCTGCCCTCGTTCGAACAATTTGGTGATAAATCGGGCATAAGCGTTATTAGCGACGGTCGGTTTAAGTATTCGCGAGCACATCATCGGCGATAGGGTCAGGGCGACGATGGTCGAGATGATGATGGTACCCACCAGGGTAAACGCGAATTCCTTGAACAATACCCCGGTGAGCCCGCCCAGCAGACCGATCGGCGCGTAAACCACGGTTAATACGATGGTGGTCGCGATGACCGGTTTTGCTATCTCGCGTGCACCCACCAGTGCAGCCTGAAATGGGCGCAAGCCTTCGCCGATATGCCGGTAAATATTTTCCACCACCAGTATCGCATCGTCGACCAGCATGCCGATCGCCATGACCATTGCCAGCAGGGTGAGCAAGTTGATCGAAAAAGACATCATTTGCATGAAAAACAGCACGCCGATGATCGACAACGGGATTGTCACCAGCGGTATCAATGTCGAACGGAAGGAACCGAGAAATATGAAAATAACCACGATCACAATCAGTGACGCCTGAATCAGGGTAATAATCACTTCGTTGATCGACGCCTGAATGAACTCGGTTGAATCGAAGGCGATGGCTACCTTGAGGCCAGGAGGAAAGGATTTTTTCAGTTTTTCGAGCTTGGCTGTTACCAGTTTGATGGTAGTCAGCGGGTTGCCATCCGAGGTGCCCAGAATACCGATATAAATCGAGGGCACACCGTCGAACATGACCAGGCTGTCATAATTTTCCGCACCCAGTGATACCTCGGCGACATCACCGAGTCGCACCTTGTTGACGCCTTCGTCGCGGATGATGAAGCGTTTGAATAACTCGGGATCGCCGGTATCGGTCAGGGCATTGACATTGGTTTGCACCAGTTCACTACGGGTTTGACCTGCGGCCGACTGATAATTTTGGGCGTTGATAGCCTGGACGATATCGCCGGCCGAAACCTTGAGTGCCGCCATCCGAATCGGATCCATCCAGATGCGCATCGAATAGGTTTTACCGCCCAGTATTTGCGCTTCAGCTACACCTTTGACGGTCGACAATGCCGGCTGTATGGTACGTAACAGATAGTCGGTAACTTCCACGTCGGACAGGGTATTGCTGTAAAAGCCGTAGTAGGCGAGGGCAAAACCCTCGGCTGCAGTCTTGGCAATCACCGGATCTTCGGATTCGGCCGGCAATTCACCACGGATCGATGCTACCTTGGTGCTGACTTCCAATAAGGCGTCATCGGAGTCAACCCCGAGCTTCATATGTACTTCCACTGTCGAGACACTGTTGGAACTGCTGGAACGCAGATAGTCGATACCGGCGGTACTGGAAACCACCTGTTGAATCGGGGTGCTGATGAAGCCCTGAATCAAATCGGCACTGGCGCCGGGATAAGCGGTAGTAATCGTGATCACCGAGGATTCGAGTTCAGGGTACTGACGTACCTGGGTATCGAAAAACGCCTGCGCGCCGAGCAACACGATCATGACGCTCACCACCAGTGACAATATGGGCCGCCTGATGAAATAATCGGTCAGCATGGCAATTCCGGCGACTGTGTATACTTCAACATCATTTTCACTGGCGGGTTTCTATTGGCTGGATGGTTCGAATTCGGGTACATCATCGACGATCGCTACCTGCAGGCTCGGGTATAGCTTGAGTTGTCCGGCGGTTACCACCAGATCACCGGCTTTAATCCCGGTTTTAATGCCGGCCACACCTGCGACGCGATAGGCGACATCGACCTGACGTGCGGCCAGGATGTAACCGGGGTCGGGATTGGATTCAGTGGCCTCCGGTTGTTCCAGTACATAAACCGCTTCGCCATAGATATTGTAAAAGATCGAAGTTTCGGGAATGGTCAGTACCGGGATTTTTCGTGTCCCTGAGACCAGAATTTCGGCAAACATGCCTGGCGCGAGATACCTCTTTTCATTGTCGACCTCGGCTCGAATGTTCACATTTCGGGTGTTTTCATCGAGGATCGGGTCCCAGGCGGTGATTTTCCCGGTAAAGCTGCGATTCGGGTAGGAACGCACATCGAAACTAACCGATTGCCCCACCGCAAGATTCCTGAAATTGCTCTCGGGTAAGGTGAAATCGAGCAACAGTCGGTCGACCGACTGTAGCGTGACCATATTTGTGCCTGGTGCGATGTATTGACCGAGGTCAACCTGGCGAATGCCGAGTTTGCCAGAAAATGGTGCGAGGATGCTTTTCTTTCCCAGTGCGGCCTCGGCAATACTGATTTGTGATTTAGAAATGTCTACCAGCGATACCTGCTCGTCGAGTACATTGCCGGTAACGAAATTTTCATCCTTGAGCTGTTTGAAACGCTGGTATCGGTTGTTGTCGACTTCGAACTGGGCTTTTGCCGACTTCAGTGATGCTACTTCGGTCTGGTTATCCAGTACGATCAGTAATTTTCCTTTTTTGACCTCCTGTCCGGAATCAAAGTTAATCGATTTAACAATGCCTGATACTTCGCTGGATATATTCACACCCTGGTATGCGATCAGTGTCCCTATTGCCTTGATACGTTTATTCCATTGAGCTTCTTTGGCCTCGGCAACTGTAACGCTAATCGGCGGTGGCGCAACACTGCCCTGAGCGGTCATCACCTCCAGTTGCAGAAACTTTTTGTAGCCGAGGCCACCCACCATTGCAGCTATCAGCAACAGCACTATAAATATGCGTAGTACTAAACGAGGTTT
>JAPUFZ010000375.1 GCA_027293245.1 Gammaproteobacteria bacterium | reverse complement strand
ACCAATGCAGTCAAATGCCTGCCCCCGCAAAATAAACCGCTGGGCCGAGAAATAACCCAGTGCAATGCGTTTCTCAGAGCAGAAATAGAATCCCTGTCACAGGGGGCGACTATCCTGGCCCTGGGTGCTATCGCACACAAGGCCATTGTTAAAGCACAAAGACTACCTCAAAAAGACTATCGGTTTGCGCATCATGCAGTGCATCAACTCAACGATGGCCTGTGTTTATTCGATTCCTATCACTGCAGTCGATACAACACGCAGACGCGGCGCCTGACGGTGGCCATGTTCGAATCATTATTTGCCGATATCAGGCAGAGCTTAGCTCGTGGCTGATATCGAACTATTCGATCATCAGGCTTTCCTCAAAACAGTCAGCACGATGCCGGGTGTTTACCGGATGATCGACAGGAATAATAAGGTGATTTACGTTGGTAAAGCGAAAAACCTGAAAAACCGCCTGGCCAGCTATTTTCGCAAAACGGGTCTGTCGACCAAATCCCTGTCCCTGGTGAGAAATATAAATCAAATTGAAGTCACCAGTACTCGCACCGAAAGCGAGGCATTGCTGCTTGAAAACGATTTGATCAAAAATCTGAATCCACGTTATAACATTTTGTTCAGAGACGATAAGAGCTACCCTTATATTTGCCTGACCCATCACAAATTTCCACGGCTCAAGGTGTTTCGCGGTAAGACCGACAGCCGCAAGGGAACTTTTTTTGGACCTTTTCCGAGTGCGGGATCGATTCGCTATGCGATCAATCATGTGCAACGTATTTTCCAGCTACGCAACTGCGAAGACTCAACCATGCAGAATCGTAGCCGGGCCTGTCTTCAGTATCAGATCAAACGTTGTACCGGTCCCTGTGTCGGGCACACGGATGAAGCGAGTTACGCGAGGCAAGTAGAGCAGGCGCGGCTATTTCTCCAGGGCGACAGTGATCTGCTGATTAATCAGCAGGTCGAATTGATGGAACAATGTTCGGAGCAACTCGATTTTGAAGGGGCGGCCCGGATACGCGACAAAATAGAGGTGTTGCGCCGGGCTACCGAAAAGCAATATGTCACCGGTTTTAATACAGACATCGATATACTGGCCTGCGATCTGCAACAGGATGCCTGTTGTATTCAGTTATTCATGATCCGTAACGGCACTTCTCTCGGTAACAAACCATTTATCAACCGGGTAAAACTGGATGCGAAACCAGCCGGGCTAATCGAAGCCTTCATCATGCAGCATTATTCACGCCATCCGATACCGGGTGAAATCATCGTCAGCCATGAATTACCTAACCAGGAATTGCTGTCGAGCACCTTAAGCCAGCTGGCAAATAGCAAAATTCGAATATTGAACAAGGTGCGCGAAAAACGCAGGCATGCACTCGAAAACGCGATCAGCAACGCCAAACAGGCGCTTAAAAGTCACCTGCTCTCGGCTAGCCACTTAAGTAAGCGATATCAATCACTCATCGCCGAACTTCAACTGGAGCAAATGCCGGATCGCATCGAGTGTTTCGATATCAGCCATACGATGGGTGAGCTAACCCGGGCTTCGTGCGTGGTGTTTGGTCCGGAAGGTGCAATTAAATCCGAATACCGTAGCTATAATATTAAGGATATACAGGCCGGTGACGACTATGCAGCGATGAAGCAGGTACTTGAGCGCCGTTACCGTAAACGCCAGCACAATCCTGAACTGCTGCCGGACCTGGTACTAATCGATGGTGGTAAGGGACAATTGCGCATGGCGCTGGATGTTTTCGAGTCATTGAATCTCTTTTCAGTGAAACAAAATTTGCGTGTGCTGGGTGTTGCCAAAGGGCCGGCACGGAAATCTGGCTACGAAGAAATTATCGATGAAAATTATTCTATACTTCCGATCAGTATGGATTCTCCTGCGCTGTTACTGATCCAGCAGATTCGTGACGAGGCGCATCGGTTTGCTATCACCGGTCACCGAAAGGCGAGGGCGAAGAGGCGAAATTCCTCGCGTCTCGAAGAGATACCCGGCATTGGTGCCAAAAGAAGGCAATTGTTGCTGAATAAATTTGGTGGCCTACAGGGTGTAAAGGCCGCTGGCATCGAAGAACTTATGCAGATAAAGGGTATTAATTCCGAGACCGCACAGGTGATATATGATACGTTTCACGGCTGAATTTCTGATCTAAAGCGATGAAAGTTTAAAGCGATGAAAGTTACTATTCCTACCGCCGTCACTTTGTTTCGCATTGCTCTGATACCCCTGTTTGTTATTGTTTTCTACCTGCCATTTCCGTGGTCGGACCTGGCCGCTGCAGCCATTTTCGCGTTTGCCAGTTTAACCGACTGGGTCGATGGCTATCTGGCCCGGGTACTTAAGCAGGAATCCTCTTTTGGCGCTTTTCTGGACCCAGTGGCTGACAAGCTGATGGTAGTAGTCGCCATTGTATTGATCGTCGAATCGCACCCCAGTGTGTATATCGCTATACCCTCGGTCATCATTATCGCGCGCGAGATATCGGTTTCGGCACTGCGTGAATGGATGGCAGAGCTAGGGAGTCGTGCGGCAGTGAAGGTTTCATTTCTGGGCAAGGCAAAAACAACGACCCAGTTGATTTCACTCATATTGATGATTTACTCAGAACCCTATTTCGACCTGCCAACCTTTGAAATCGGTCTTGTGATTTATTATCTGGCGGCATTTTTCACGGTTGTATCGATGGTTCTGTACCTCAGGGCAGCCTGGCCGGTCATCGCCAAAAACGGCTGAAAATATAAGCTGTGATTTAGGGGTGGTCGGCTTGACAGTTCAAAGTGAATCTATAGAATAGCGGCTCTTTTGCGGGAATAGCTCAGCTGGTAGAGCACAACCTTGCCAAGGTTGGGGTCGCGAGTTCGAATCTCGTTTCCCGCTCCAGTTTCATAGCCTCGACTACGTCGGGGTTTTTTTTAGGTTATCGATAGCAATTCAAGTAAGATGCCTGAAATTCAATCTCTAGAAACTGAGCTGAACACACCCAGGGCTGGGTGGCAGAGTGGTTATGCAGCGGCCTGCAAAGCCGTGGACGGCGGTTCGATTCCGCCCTCAGCCTCCATTATACCTCTTTTGGGGTGTATCTAAACCCTTGTTATACAACGGTTTTTCGATCTAAAAATTCTATTAACCTATACTGTAAGCCACTCTTAGGCGATTCTCTTACCGTCCCGTTTGATCCAGTTATGTCCTTGACTATCCAGGTTAAATGTTGGTATCCTTGTTGGTATCGAGCGATTTAGTCGAAACTAAAGAGGTTGATACCAACATGTTAACTGACTCAGCTATTAAGGCTTTAAAGCCTGAAGATAAACCCCGCAAGACTGCAGACAGGGATGGCTTGTACCTGTTGATTAAGCCCAACGGCACGAAGTTATGGCAGCAGAGCTACCGATTCGCTGGTAAACAGAAGGTACTAAGTCATGGTATCTACGACACTGTTACATTATCCAAGGCCAGAGCCAAGTGCGACGCAGCGCGGGTTTTGCTGGCCGACGGCAAAGATCCTGGATTACTGAAACAACAGAAGAAAGCTACACAGAAGGCCGCTGCCAAGAATACATTCAAGCAGATTGCTGAAGACTACCTGAAGCTCAGAGCGCATGAGCTTTCACCAAGGCACATAGAACGCACACGTAGACGGCTCGAACTACACATCTTTCCAGTTCTTGGCGACAAGGCTATTGATAGCATCACACCTGAAGAACTGCTAAAGCAAATCAACAAGATTGTGGACGCTGGCACGATTGAAACTGCGAACCGTGTCCTTCAGCTATGTGGTCGCGTCTTCAGGTATGCAGGTTCAAGGCGATTAGTTACTACTGACATCACATCGCTGTTGAAAGATTTAGTACCGAATGCCAAGAAGAATCATTTTGCTGCACCTGCTGATGATCCTGCCTTAGTGGGTGAATTGCTTCGGGCTATGGATGGATTTAAAGGCTCACAAGTTGTTCGTGCTGCGCTGCAATTGGCACCCATGTTATTTGCTCGTCCTGGTGAGTTACGCACTATGAAATGGTCAGAGATTGACTTCGAGAAACAGGAGTGGTCGTACACCATTACAAAGACTGACACACGCCAGATTGTGCCACTGTCCACGCAAGCTGTGGATATATTGTCAGGACTCGCTCGAAAGGATGACTACGTTTTCTATAGCTCGAGAAGTGGTAAACGCCCGATGTCTGATAACGCGTTGTTAGCTGCACTTCGGCGCATGGGCATTGAGAAAGATGAACTGGTTATTCATGGTTGGAGAGCCGTAGCCAGGACAATGCTGGTTGAAGAACTGAAAGAGCCGCAAGACTACGTCGAGCATCAGTTAGGCCATGCTGTGATTGATGCCAATGGTCGAGCGTACAACAGAACCAGCTTTATCAAGGAGCGTCATCGTATGATGCAGCGTTGGTCTGATTATCTTGATGGACTAAAGCATGGTGGCAATGTAGTACCGATCCATAATAAGGCTTAAACTAATCGACTAATCCAAGGCTAGGGTAGGCCACCCGAAACGCAGTACCTTCACTGCCTGGCTTGGATTATTATTTGAAGTGATGACACGGGGAGGGTGTTATGGATGG
>JAPUFZ010000374.1 GCA_027293245.1 Gammaproteobacteria bacterium | reverse complement strand
TGTTGAGTGATCTGGATAAAAACCTGATTATTTTTAGCCAGTTAAAAGGCATTGAAATCTGGCGTGAGCAGCTAACCGGCAAATGGTTTTCACCGATCCAGATCGACGATAAATCCATTATTTATTTTCAACCATCTATTTTGCAACCAAATGCAATTTCCGCGGTCAAAATTGATGCAAAACCAACCTACTAGGGGAAATATCGATGAAAAAAATGAAAATGATATACTTGGAGGTGCTAATTATGGCTGTCGGAACTGTTAATGCAGCAGCACCATTTGGAGGAGAGGCAGACGTTAAATATGCGAAACATCTGTGGACGTCCATGGTAAATGAATCTTATGCTGGCGAAGACGCCATAATGTCACGACCCTATACCGGTCAACACCCGCATGGAGCGATTCTCGATATGATCTCAGGACCGATCAATATTGATGGGAAGCTTCACCATATTATTATTAAACGCAATTATGGTGGCCCGGGCGTTAGCAAAGATGCTGTCGCCAATGATCCGGCAAAGTATCTGAAAGCCGTCACAGTCATGCTCAAACGACCCGGTTACGATCCTGAAACTCAGGACTGGTTCTGGGTGAAGTATAAGGCTGATGGCAGTCTCGATACCAACCCAGCCGGAATGATGCTAGCGGGTAAGATTGCCAAAGGTAAACCCAAGGGATGTATCGCCTGTCATTCCGCTGCTCCTGGCGGTGACATGATGTACTTAACCAACTAGAATTATCGAAATCATCAATATTAAAAAGCCAGGCATTGCCTGGCTTTTGTCTGCCTAGAATAAATCCTGCTGCTGGCTGGTTACCGCCTCCATCGAACTGCCAATCGCATTCAAAATGGTATCAACGATCGGGGTCAATTGCTTTTCTATGTAGTGATCGTAGTCGAGTTTGGATTGCTGGCACTCCAGTGTCTCTGCGCCCGATACGGTGATCACATATTCTATCCAGCTTTTATTTCGGTAGCGTGAGGGCTGGCCGGATTGTTTGAATACGGCTTCGGCCTTGATCGCTGCCTGGGCATGCGGTGGGATGTTTTTCAGGTATTCTGAAAGCTTCTTACGCAGCCGCTTTCGATAGACCAGTTGGCCGTCAAAATTGCCGGCGCGCAATTCCGAAATTGTTTGTAATATATAATTTTCATATTCCACACCGTCAAATACCAGTTGATACAGGGCCTGTTGAAAGTTTCGAGCGAGCCCGGTCCAGTCAGTTCGCACCGTTTCCAGTCCCTTGTAGTGGATGGTCCGATTACCCTGCCCATCATCAATCAGGCCGGCGTAACGTTTTTTACTACCCTGATCCGAACCTCGCACAGTGGGCATAAAAAACTGATTAAAATGGGTTTCAAATTCCATTTCCAGGAAAGATTGAATGCCGTATTCCTGCTGTAATTGATCTTGCCAGTACTGATTAATGCGACCCACGAGTCGCTCACCAATTGCCTGCGCCCGGGTATTTTCACAGACCTGCTGCAATGAGACAAACACCGAGTCGGTATCGCCATAGATGACTTCGTAACCTTCGGCCTCGATCAATTTCACCGTTTGTAAAATAATTTTATGGCTGCGTTTGGTGATCGAACTGGTCAACCGCGAATCGTGAATTCTGCATCCCGGAGTGCCCAATACGCCATAAAAAGAATTCATGATGATTTTGATCGCCTGCGAGAGTGCAGCGTTACCATCCTGCTTTGCCCGATCCCGTGCCTGCCACAGGCGTTCGATGATGCCTGGCAAAATATTTTCCTGCTTGCTAAAACTGGCACCGTCAAAACCGGCAATAATATCTTCAGGTGCTGCCTGTTTTGCCGCGATCCGTCCGTAGGGATCAACCTTGAAGGTACGGATGATGCTCGGGTACAGGCTTTTGTAGTCGAGCACCAGCACACTGTCATGCAGGCCGGGTTTCGAATCCATGACATAACCACCAGGTGCGCTCAATTCACCCTGATAGTCGCCAATATTGGGGGCGACAAAACCTTTGCGATGCAGGCGCGGCAGGTAAAGATTGTCGAAGGCAGCCACCGAGCCACCCATTTTATCCATTTCCAGACCCGTGAGCCGCGCGCGTTCAATGGAGAAATTGATCAGGTCGGTTTTTTCAAAAATGTCCCAGACCAGTTGACAGTCTTCCAGGTTATAGGCGGCGAGTTTCGGTTTATCTTCGTGGAACTGCCGGCGAATTTCTTTCGGCTTGTATAGTGGATCAAGCCTGGCTTCATCAACAATCAGTTTTCCCCGTCCTAACAATTCCTGGCCGACAGATTCCAGCGCAAAGCTGGCAAACGAATGCGTCGCACTCTTCAGCGTATCGATACCGTCGAGCACCACACGACCAGGAATGGTAATGAAATAGTGTTCAGTTTCGGTCTGGGCCTGACGCCAGACTGGTACCGAGTTGGCTCGGCCAATCGCAAGCGGGATGTTCAAGGCCTGTGCCTTTTTTTGCAATAACCGAAAATCAAAATTGACCAGGTTCCAGCCGATGAAAATATCCGGGTCAATTTTTTCTACCCATTCAATCCAGCGCCGCAGCAGTGTACTTTCGTCGCCAACATACTCGATGCGCTCGGTATCCTGTGCCTTGCCAATCATCAGGGTTTTACTCGTCGATGGTGTAACAAAGGCGATAGAAAACAGGGCATCGGTCGCGTAGTCCGACTCGATATCGATAGACATCACAATAAATTCCGGGGTATAGCTTCCCGGCTTCAAACGCACATCGTTAACTGGTCGATGCGAAAACCCGGCATCGACATCGATCGAAGCGGTGATAAATCGTTCGTTTAAAAATCGATCGGTGGGCCTGATATCAGCTTCGTAACAGGGTAGCTGCTGTTGCGCGAAAAGGTCTCGCGCACGGTATAGCGCTTGCTGTGAGTCGAAGTAGACCCCACTCACCGTGTCGAATTTAAAAGTCTGTAGTTCCAGCGGCTTGATCGAGACACCATTCCAGTCACTGACTAACGCTTCAGCCCTGGAGACGTCCGCCTGCCGAATAAAAAATATAGCCTGCTGTCGGTGGAGAGAAACCTGTAACGGTCCACGCGCCGTGCTGATCCAGAAATCGAGACGGATACCCCGCGGGGTATCCTGCCACTGACGCGTCAGTAAAAAACCAGGTGTCATCGCTTACTCATAATCCCCCGTAAGGGTGCAAAAAGTTCGTTACCAATCGTCTTCGCCATAGCTACAAGTTTACTGCAGTAATGCTCTTTGGCTGGATTATAATTTCGGGGGAACATTTAATTACTTCTCTGTTTTACACTGTTTGCCGGGCTTTGCCTGCACTGGGTGTTATTTCTGACGTTTTGGTTATTGTTGAATTTCGGTTGGTGATGTTGTGAATATTTGTGTTAGCCTTTTTTGGTAAATTTTCAGGGTAGAAAATATGATTAGAAGGTTTCGTTTGTTTATT
>JAPUFZ010000373.1 GCA_027293245.1 Gammaproteobacteria bacterium | reverse complement strand
AACCAGGATTAGCCACCAGGCTCGCGGACTTAATGGATTCTCGATTTAATTCCGGCAAACCGTAAACCGCCTGCTCCACCAATGGCGGACAGGCATGGGTCGCTCCATACCACTTTTCCCAGATCGCAATGTCTTTTATTCGGAAGTCGGCAGCAAGATCGATCAGCTTGATACCGGCGCCCAGCAGCTCTTCTGCCTGTGTCATGGCAATGGTGTTCGGGGTCGCAAAAAATACCAGGTCGCAGTTTTTATAGGAATCCACACCGGGCTCGGTATAAGCCAGCTTCACCTTTCCTCGAAGATTCGGAAACATCTCTGCAACCAGCGTGCCGGCATTGGAGCGAGATGTAATTACTTTGACGTTGACTTCGGGGTGCGCCGTGAGCAGTCGCATGAGTTCGACCCCGGTATATCCGGTGCCGCCAACGATACCAATATTTACCATGTTAAAGCTATGCCTTTGTGGTTAAAATAAACGCAGCATTATACATAGATCATCTCACCAAAAACGAAATACAGGCAATTCCATTGTCCCAATCAGAAATATCCCAAACTGGATTAAAAATGAGGGTGGTTGTTAATCGCCAGCTCAGCCTGTGATCTGGGTTAAGGCTTTGCATTTGTTTTTTATGGTGGCCTGGTTTGCCGGACTATTCTACCTGCCCCGATTATTCGTCAATCACGCCATGGCCGAGGATGAGTCTGTACGAAACCGCCTTGCTGTAATGGAAATCAGGCTCTATCGGTTTATAACCCCCTGGATGGTCCTGACCCTGATATTCGGCACCTGGCTACTGATCGATTATGCCTGGCTGGCATATGCGCATATGCTCTGGCTTAAACTGAAACTGGCTTTGACGATCATTCTGGTAGGCTATCATTTTTATTGCGGCAAAATTATCAAGCAATTGGCCGCAAATAACTGTACGCGAAATCATGTCTGGTTTCGCTGGTTCAATGAATTCCCGGTATTGATCCTGGCCGTAGTGATTATTCTCGCGGTAGTTAAACCTTTTTAAGCAGCCGAGGATGACTACTTGCCGGCGCGAATAAATCCCCCAAGACCCTTTTCCTCCAGTTTACTGATATAAAACTCACGTATATCATCTGCATCAGTCATCGATACTGCCTCTTTGAAATACTCCGACAATTCAGTCAGGCTAACCGACTTGATAACCTTTTTGGCTCGCAGCAGGCTACCAACGCTCATCGATAAATTCTTAATTCCCATACCCAATAGCGCCATCACGCCAAGCGGGTCGCCTGCCAGTTCGCCGCAGACGCTCACCGGTGTATTCATTCGCCGCGCACCTTCCACGATATGCAGCATCGCCTTCAATACAGCCGGATGCAGTGACGAGAACAACTCGGCAACATTTTCATTATTTCGATCGACAGCGAGCAAATACTGTGTCAGGTCATTGGTACCAATCGATACAAAGTCCACCAGATGACAAATATCCTCAATCTGGAATACCGCGGAAGGCACCTCGATCATCGCGCCAACCGGCGGGAATTTAATAGCTTGTCCAATTTCGTCCTCGATCTCGTCCTTGACGCGATGGATCAGTATCAGAGAATCATCCAGTTCACGCTGTCCACTAATCATTGGTAATAGAATTTGCAAATTGTCGTTACCGATATTTGCCTTCATCATCGCCCGAACCTGGGTGATAAAAATCTCGGGATGATCGAGCGTTATTCGTATCCCCCGCCAACCGAGAAATGGATTTGCTTCCTTAATCGGAAAGTAACTCAGTGGTTTATCACCACCGACATCCAGTGTTCTTAATACAACCGGCTTACCCTTAAAGGTCTGCAATACATTGCTATATATGTGGAACTGTTCCTCCTCACTCGGGAATCGATCGCGAATCTGGAATGGAATTTCAGTGCGGTACAGGCCAACCCCTTCGGCACCGCTGCGTAACGACGGAGTATGGTCGGCCATCAACCCGGAATTGACATGTAAGGAAATATGACAACCGTCGAGCGTCACGGCGGCTTCGTTCTTGAGACTGAGTAAATCCTGCTCAATCGCAGCTTCTTCTTCAAAATAAGTGTTGTACTCCGACAACAGACTGTCACTCGGGTCGATATACGCACTGCCCCCGTAGCCATCGACGATGACCCTCAAACCATCCATTTGTTTGACCGGCAAATTTGGCACACCCATCACCGCGGGTATACCGAGCGCATGTGCCAGAATCGCAACATGTGAAGCACCACTACCATGTGCGGAAACGATAGCTGACAAACAATCGGGCGGCACATCAGCCAGATCGGTAGCGGAAATTTCGTCGCCAACCAGAATAGTGCTATCGGGGAAATTTATATATGGGCTTTGTTCGAGCATCAAATTGCGCAGCACTCGACGGCCCAGATCACGAATGTCGTTCGCCCTTTCGGCCAGGTACTCGTCTTCCATCGCCTCGAAAACACGCGCATGGTCTTCCACCGTATCGCGCCAGCTCGCCGGCGCCCAGTTACCCGCGTCAATGCGGTTGATGGTATCGTCAATTAACGAACCACTACTCAGCATTTGTGCATAGGCAAGAAACAACGCGCATTCTTCTTCGGGTAACGAAGCACGCATACGCTCAGCCTGTTGTATCAAATCATTTTGTACGTTTTGAATGGCGTCTTTAAAACCCTTGATTTCAGGCTGCTTATCAGTGATCTTTTTATCCGGCACAGACTCCAGATTGGAGCCTCGATTGAGTACGATGGCTTCACCAATCGCCATGCCCGGAGCACCCGCCACACCTCGAACGACAAGTGTCTTCCGGTCTTTATTATGTTCACCAATATGCTTGAAACGTCCGTGGCTTTCAGCATGCTCGATCGAAGTTGCAAGTTGCGCTGCGAGGGTCGATAAAAAGGCTTCATCGTCAGCATTAAAGGCCCGTTCCGCCCTTTGTATCGCAATTACACCCTGTACCTTGCGGTGCGTGATTATCGGCACCCCGAGATAAATCGGAAACGCGTCCT
>JAPUFZ010000372.1 GCA_027293245.1 Gammaproteobacteria bacterium | reverse complement strand
GAATGAACCGTTTTTGACGATGCCGGACCAGGTCTGAACTGCTAGCCCGCAATTCTCATCAGGATGACGGGCCCTCGGTTGTTCTTTGAATCCACAAGGTATTTTCTTCAGTCGGCAATACGCACTGTTATTCCGCTCCTTCAGATAATCCCTTGTGAATCCAAAGCCCTGCGCGATGATGTGCAAGGAAGCACGAATGCGGTGTAGGCAGGAGCCGGGAACCGCCATCCCGCCCCCTGATGAGAAATGCGGGCTAGTCCTGATCTGACAGTCAAAATCACAGTTACTTCGAGTATTCAGAAAAAAGTCGGTGTTGAAATGTGTTAACCAGTTCAATTTACCCGGGTGAGGGCCCACAAATCGATAGATTCTCTTCTATACTATTCGCTAACAAGAGGGGCTATACGTTCAATATGGTTGAATTGTTTCTGGTTGCAGGCGCCTGCATAGTCTTGACAGTGGTCGTGGTTTTAAGCTGGCAAAAATTGTCAGAAAATTCCGACCCTGAGGGTAAAAATCCCGACTCGCATCTTAACCCACTCGAATTTCTCATCGAGAGTACTTTTGGCTCTACCGGGGACACGTTTTTCTACTCCCTGGCTCGCGAGTTGTCACAATTTTTATCGATTGATGCCGTACTGGTGGCTAGTTGTGAAGACAGAGAGCAGGGCAATTTTACGACGCTGGCCTACTGGTGCGACGGCAGTTACATCATGAATCAAAATATTTCGGTACTGAATAGCCCTTGCGAGGATATTAATGGGCTGTGCTATCTGGAAACTTCTGCGAGCGAACTATACCCCGAATCTAGTTTACTCACTGCGCAATTTAAGGTCGCTGGGTTTTTTGCTATCAGGCTGCTGGACTCTTCAGGGAATCCGGTCGGGTTGCTGGCCGGAATGCATCGTTCGGCATTAGGCCTGGGCAAAGACAAGCTAGATATTATCAGGCATTTTTCAGCCAGGGCCGCGGCCGAACTGGAACGAAAGCTTGCGGCTAGCGATATTCTGAGTGCGAAGGAAAGAGCCCAGGTGACCCTGCACTCGATCGGCGACGCTGTGATTACTACCGATAGTGCCGGTCGTATCGATTACATGAACCCGGTGGCAGAAACCCTGACTGGATGGCGATATCACCAGGTCATGGGAATGTCACTGGAAGCGGTATTACACCTGGAAGACGATATAACCGGGGAAGTGATACCCGATCCTGCCTTGCGCTGTTTGTCAGAGAAAAGAATTGTGTCGCCTAAATCGGATAACGTACTGGTCGCGAGAAATGGTGAACGCTATTCAATCCAGGGGTCTGCCGGGCCGATGCTGGATTCCAAAGGTGACTGCATCGGTGTTGTTCTGGTATTTAAAGATGTAACCGATTCGCATCGCCTGCAGAAATTGATGGTACACAAGGCAACCCACGATCCGTTGACTGGGCTGGTGAACCGTTCCGAATTTGAGCATCGACTGAAGCAAGCGTTGCAGAGCACGAAGGAGTATGAAAATACGCATGCCCTGCTATACCTGGATCTTGACCAGTTCAAGCTGGTCAATGATGCGGCTGGTCATGTAGCCGGTGATGAGTTGCTGAAGCAGGTATGCACGCTGCTCACTAATCAGTTGAGAGGCCGGGATACCCTGGGCCGACTCGGCGGCGATGAATTTAGCGTGTTACTGGAAAACTGTCCGCTAAGCAAGGCCAGCAAGGTCGCGCAAATTCTAATCGACGTGATTCGAGAGTATCGATTTGTCTGGGACGAAAAAACTTACCAGGTAGGTGTTAGCATCGGTATTGTACCAATAACCGCCGAGTCGACCAGTACCGCTGAACTCATGGCCCGTGCCGATCAGGCCTGCTATTCGGCCAAAGATCTGGGGCGGGGGCGTGCGCATGTCTACGATGTGAAAGATGCCGAACTGGCAAAACAGCATGGTGAAATTTTGCAGATTTCCGATCTGCGCGAAGCGCTTTCCAAAGAACAGTTTCAGTTACTCTATCAACCGATTATATCACTCGACACAGACAAAACCGGAATCAGTACGCACGCCGAAGTATTGCTGAGAATGCTTGATCAGGCGGGCAATTATATTTTACCAGGTTCCTTTCTTCCCGCTGCCGATCGATTCGGCCTAATGCAGGCGATTGACCGCTGGGTGATTGGCAAGGTATTCAAGGATTATGCGCACCTGTTCATGCAAAATCCGCACCTGCTTCTAAGTCTGAATCTATCGGCCAACTCGATTGCAGATGATTCATTGGGTGACTATATAGCGCAGATGTTCGACAGCTCAGTGGTTCTACCACAACAGATTTGTTTTGAAGTGAACGAGACCGTAGTCACCAATAATCTTTCCAATATGGGCCAATTGATCGATCGGCTCGGTGGCATGGGCTGCAAGTTTGCGCTCGATAACTTCGGCAGTGGATTGTCTAACTTTAGTTTTATAAAAAACCTGAAAATAGATTTTATCAAGATTGACGGCGGCCTGGTGCGGGATATTCCCGAGGATGCAATTGATAACGCGATGGTCGAATCGATTAACACCATGGGGCATCTACTCGGCATCAGGACCGTTGCCGAATGTGCTGATAGTGAATCCATCATTCAGACATTGAAATCGCTCGGTGTCGATTATGCGCAGGGGTTTTACCTGGGTAATCCGGTGCCGATGGATGAATTCGGCGGTGCCAAATCGACGATCTACAATAACTCCAGAACTCAGGTTAACTAGCTAAAGATTCGTCAATCAAAATCAGGTTCTGTGGCTATTCAGGTCTCATGTTTCATTCGTAATCATTTCATGGTTTCACTCAGACGGTTGATCCCCGTGTATTATTAGGTTGATGATGACATTTATGTTATCTAATCAGTATCCGTGTTGAATAGTTTTGAATTGAGATTTTAGACTTGCAATTGCGCGGTGAAGTGATTATGGTTCCCTGCAGTCGCTGTAAAACGACAGTTTAGATTCATCTAAATAACAATCCATCAATAATAATTTATCCACAACCGAGGGGATATACATGAAAACAATAACTTCAACAGTGATGTTGGCTTCACTATTTGCAGTCTCAGCCAATACATCTGCAGCCACGCTCGACGAGGTTGTAGGCAAGGGGCATGTCCAGTGTGGCGTATCGCAAGGTTTGCCAGGTTTTTCCAATTTTGACGACAAGGGTAACTGGTCTGGCGTCGACGTTGACATCTGCCGTGCAATCGCTGCCGCTATATTTAACGACTCCGAAGCTGTCAAGTACACACCGCTGTCATCTAAAGAACGTTTTACCGCGTTACAGTCAGGTGAAATCGACGTTCTGTCGCGTAACACCACCTGGACTGCGACTCGCGATACTGCGCTGGGTCTGAATTTTGCCGGTGTTAACTACTACGACGGTCAGGGTTTCATGGTGCGTAAGGACCTGGGTGTAAATAGTGCGTTAGAACTAGACGGTGCAGCCATTTGTACCCAGACAGGTACTACTACCGAACTGAACGTTGCCGACTACTTTCGTAGTAATGATATGGCCTACACGGTGGTTGCCTACGAAAAATCAGACGAGGTGGTAGCAGCCTACGATTCTGGGCGTTGTGATGTGTATACGACTGACCAGTCCGGACTATACGCGCAGCGTATCAAGCTGAAAGATGTGTCGGCGCATAAGGTATTACCGGAAGTTATCTCGAAAGAGCCACTCGGCCCTGTCGTAAGACAAGGCGATGACCAGTGGTTTAATCTGGTTAAGTGGTCTCTGTACTGCATGATCAATGCCGAAGAAATGGGCATTACATCCCAGAATATCAAGAGCAAGATGAATGGCAAGGATCCAGCGGTTAAAAGACTACTTGGCGAGGAAGGTGCCTTCGGTGAAAACCTCGGTGTTAGCCCAACATGGTGTGGAAACATCGTCGCCCAGGTGGGTAACTACGGCGAGTCATTTGCGCGCCACCTGTCGGTTGATCCATTGAATATTTCACGCGGTGTGAATGAGCTGTGGAGCAAGGGTGGAATTCAGTACGCGCCACCCATTCGCTAAGCTGTAAAAGCAAACGTCCTGCCTTTAACGCAGGACGTTTGCGTTATAGGGCTCTGAGAAATCTGTGGGCTTGACCCCGAGTGGTTATCCCGCCCACCGGCCAGGCCTTTAACGTGACAGAGAAGAAAGCATGGCTAAAGAAGAATCTGCCGGACCCCCAGAAGTAACCACCAAACCGTGGAATGATCCGAAGGTAAGAAGTATTTTCTTCCAGGTGGTATTGCTGATCCTGGTAGTGCTCGCCGGCATGTATATATTTGGTAATACTGCCGACAACCTCGAGCGACAGGGTATCGCCACCGGATTCAGTTTTTTTGGAACCACCGCTGGTTTCGGAATCATTACCCACCTGATTGAATACAACGAGGCTTCTTCTTACGGACGGGCCTTCGCTGTCGGCCTGCTCAATACGCTGTTAGTGGCATTTTGCGGCATTATCGCGGCGACTATTCTCGGCGTTGTCATTGGCATCTCGCGGCTATCGAAGAACTGGATGGTATCTCGCATGGCCATGGTCTACATCGAGACATTCAGAAATATCCCGCTGCTGCTACAAATTTTCTTCTGGTACTTCGCGGTATTGAGAGCGCTGCCCCAACCCAAAAATAGCGTCAATTTCCTGGATAGTATATTTATCAATAGCCGGGGTATCTACATGCCTTCAGCTATTTATGAGGACGGCTTCTCGCTGGTCCTATGGGCGCTAGGCATTGCAGTTGTCGCAGTTGTGGTTATGACGCGCTGGGCGCATAAAAGGCAGGACCAAACCGGTCAGCAATTCCATACTATTTATTATTCAATCGCTTTGTTGATAGGATTGCCATTACTGGCATTTACAGTCACTGGTTTTCCGTTGAGTTGGGAAATACCCGCATTAAAAGGCTTCAATTTTGCCGGCGGTACGGTCATCATTCCAGAATTTGTGGCACTGTGGCTGTCGTTATCAATATACACGGCATCATTTATCGCCGAGATCGTACGCGCGGGTATCCAGGCTGTCAGTCATGGTCAAACCGAAGCAGCGCATGCACTGGGTATCAAGGCCGGACCGACTTTACAGCTGGTGATTTTGCCTCAGGCACTGCGCGTGATCATACCGCCCCTGTCGAGTCAGTTTCTTAATTTGACCAAGAATTCGTCATTGGCGACTGCCATTGCATACCCCGAACTGGTTTCCGTTTTTACCGGAACCGTACTCAATCAAACCGGGCAGGCGGTAGAAATTATTTCTGTGACGATGGCTGTATACCTGTCGATTTCACTCGGAATTTCGGCGATGATGAACTGGTACAACGCCAAAATGGCCCTGGTAGAGAGATAGAACCTATGACCGCTGAAACTCAATATTTACCTGGGGCACATCCGAACCTGCCGCCACCAGCGAGTACGATTGGCGTTGTCGGCTGGATGAGAGCCAACCTGTTTTCCAACACGACCAATACGCTGCTGACGATAATCGCATTTTATATCATTTATCTGCTGGTGCCGCCGGCGATTTCCTGGACGCTGATTAATGCAGACTTCAGTGGCGATAGCCGCGAGGCCTGTGACAGCGGCGGCGCCTGCTGGGTCTTTATCAGTGTGCGGATGGGCCAGTTCATGTATGGCTTTTATCCGGCCGAGGAAAGATGGCGAGTCGATATCACCTTTATATTATTAGTGGCGCTAATGATACCGATGTTTATCGACAGCTTCCGGCACAAGGCATGGCTCGGCGCAATCATCCTGTTCGTCTACCCGGTGATCGGTTTCTACCTGCTGGCCGGCGGCTCCTTCGGCCTGGTAGAAGTCGAAACACCTCGCTGGGGCGGTTTGTCGCTGACACTGATCATCGCCATCGTTGGTATCGTCGGGTCTTTTCCGATAGGGCTGCTGCTTGCCCTCGGCCGGCGATCAGATATGCCGGCGGTGAGTGCCTTTTGTACCGGGTTTATCGAGCTCTGGCGCGGTGTGCCCTTGATTACCGTATTGTTCATGTCGTCGGTCATGTTCCCGTTGTTTCTGCCCGAAGGCGTGAACTTCGACAAACTGGTGCGAGCACTGGTCGGGGTCATGTTGTTTTCCGCTGCTTATATGGCTGAAACTGTGCGCGGTGGCCTGCAGGCCATTCCCAAGGGTCAATACGAGGCCGCCGAGGCGCTCGGTCTGACCTACTGGAAAACGATGGTTTTTATCATACTGCCGCAGGCTTTAAAGCATGTAATCCCGGGCATTGTGGGCAATTTTATTGGCCTGTTCAAGGATACCACGCTGGTATTGATCATCGGTTTGTTTGATTTTCTGGGTATCGTCCAGGCCGCTTCCACCGATCCCAAATGGCTGGGGTATTCGGTAGAGGGTTATGCTTTTTGCGCGATGGTTTACTGGGTATTCTGTTTTTCCATGTCGCAATACAGTCAATCGATCGAGCGCAAGCTACATACCGGTCATTAACACGAGTTTAATTTTTTCAGAGGTGAGTCCTAATGAATGAAACCGCAACCGACATGGAGAAGAAATTTAAAGTCTTTGATGAAGTCATAATTGAAATTAAGGAAATGCATAAATGGTATGCTGAATTTCACGTGCTCAAAAATATCAATATAACGGTCCATCGCGGAGAACGTATCGTAATTTGCGGCCCGTCCGGGTCCGGCAAGTCTACCCTGATACGCTGCATCAACCGGCTTGAAGAGCACCAGCAGGGGCAAATTATTGTCGATGGTGTCGAGTTAACCAGCGATCTCAAGCACATTGAAGCAACCCGACGCGAAGTTGGCATGTTATTCCAGCATTTTAA
>JAPUFZ010000371.1 GCA_027293245.1 Gammaproteobacteria bacterium | reverse complement strand
TTCTCCACTTACCGTATTAATTTTATCCTCTAGTGATTTTTGCCGGGCTTGCCGCTGTTGCAGTTCTTTTTCCAGCTCGGCCGTAGTGAATACAACTCTATTCACCTCTTGCTGCAGGTTGATTTCTATTTGCGATTTTTCTGCTTTGATCTGCTCATTTTCTGCGTTGATCTGCGCTTTTTCTGTTTTGATCTGCTCAAAAGCAGCGCGCAGTAGTTGCTGCGATTTTTTCTCCGATTCCAGGCTTGCTAGCAGCGCCTGCTCGGTTTGAGTGAGCTGGTCGATGGAGTTTTGTTTTTGTACCAGGTCATCGGTCAGTTCCTGCCATACTGCTTCGCTGTCTTTTTCCAGTGCCTGGTATTTATCCAGTTCGGAAAAGTAATAATACCATCCGCCCGCAGCGGCGGCGGCCAATATTAAACTGGCAAGCAATGCGATGTTAAGGTTTCCGTGACTACGCTTCATTTTGCCCCCCCAGCTCAAACAGGCGCGCCCTGAAATCGAATCCTTTTTATAGGCGACATTATGAGTTCCGTCATCCTTAATCATATCACTATTCGACGAATTGTTCCCAGTTCCGGGATTACGGCTGGTTAAATAGCTCTGATCAACAAATCCAGACTCTCTTTTGCATCACCAAACAACATCCGCGTATTTTCCTTTACAAACAATGGATTATCGACACCGGCGTATCCAGCCGCCATGCCGCGCTTGAGCACGATAGTGGCTTCACTTTTCCATACTTCGAGCACCGGCATACCGGCAATCGGACTGTCTTCGTCATCCTGTGCAGAAGGGTTAACTGTGTCGTTCGCACCGATGATCAGGGAGACGTCAATACTGGGGAAATCGTCGTTGACCTCGTCCATTTCAAATACAATATCGTATGGCACATGTGCCTCTGCCAGCAATACGTTCATATGGCCCGGCATGCGTCCTGCGACCGGATGAATTCCGAATCGCACGTTGATACCCTTCGCCATTAGCATTTTCGCAATTTCTGACACCGCATGCTGTGCCTGTGCCATCGCCATACCGTAACCGGGCACGACCATGACTTCGCTGGCATGGTTGAGCAAATGTGCCGTTTCGGCAATATCGATGGTCTGTACATCGCCCTGATCGCCCACTGCAGCAGCACGGGAGGAACCTCCCGAGGTGCCAAATCCACCCGCTATGACGCTGATAAAATTACGATTCATCGCCCGGCACATGATATAACTCAAGATTGCGCCACTACTGCCGACCAGCGCGCCGGTCACTATCAACAAATCGTTCGACAGCATGAATCCTGTGGCTGCAGCGGCCCAGCCGGAATAACTATTGAGCATCGAAATGACCACCGGCATATCGGCACCGCCAATGGCGGCAACCATGTGCGCTCCAAAAACCAGTGCGATAATTGTCATGGCGATGAGCATGGCCAGGGCATCGGCATGACTTTCAGCACCGACAAACCTGACGCCGACAATAATCACAGCGATAAACAACGCCAGATTGAGCCAGTGCCTGGCGGGCAACATTAACGGTCTGCCGCTGATGATCGCGCTTAACTTGCCGTAAGCTACTACCGAACCGGTAAAAGTGAGCGCACCTATACAGACCCCCACAAAGATTTCAATTTCGTGGATGGTTTTCTCGACTCCGACCAGTTCCATGCCCGGGTCCATAAAATTAGCATAGCCTATAAGCACCGCGGCCAGACCGACGAGACTGTGCAGTATCGCCACCAGTTCCGGCATTTGTGTCATTTTCACCCGCAGCGAAAGCAAAAATCCAATGGCCCCACCTGCGATCATGACAAGGATCAGTAGATTGTGGTTTTTTGATACGAAGGCGATGACGGTTATCAATACCGCTATCGTCATACCGATAATGCCGTACAAATTGCCGCGCCGCGCAGAGACATTATTTTTTAGCCCGCCTAGCGCGAGGATGAACAGGGCCGTGGCGCCGAGGTAGAAAACTGTGATTAAACTTTCTGGCATAGTGCTAACCTTTAAACATATTCAGCATGCGCTGCGTAACCGAGAAACCACCGATGATATTGATACTGGTGATAAAAATAGCGAATGCCGACAAATACATGATGATCGGGTTGTCAGACGATATCTGGGTCACAGCACCGAGTATGATGATGCTGCTGATCGCATTGGTGATACTCATCAAGGGCGTGTGCAGCTTGGCTGATACATTCCAGATCACCATGTAACCGATAAAACAGGACAACACAAACACGGTGAAGTGCGCCATAAACGATGGTGGCGCAACCAGACCAAGACCGAATAAAGCCAGCGCAGCGATAATCATTGGTATCCATCCACTGCTGGCTGCTTTGGTGGCAGTCGATGGGGGCACGACCGGCTTCGCGGGTTCGGGTTCGACGGTGACTGTCTGCCCGCCGAATGAAGGCTTACGCGCCGCCGATACCGCGATCGGTGGTGGCGGCCAGGTAATTTCACCACTGTTAACAACGGTTGCGCCGCGCACCACGGTATTATCCATATCAATTTGAAGATTGCCGTCTTTCTCGGGGCACATCTCTTCGATCAGGTTGTAAATATTGGTCGCGTATAACTGGCTTGACTGCGCCGCCATGCGACTGGGTAGATCGGTATAACCGACGATGTGTACGCCATGCTTTTTCACTACTTTACCAGGTATCGTGAGTTCACAGTTGCCACCCTGCTCTGCAGCCAGATCGACGATGACGCTGCCATCGCGCATGCTGTCTACCATCTCTTTGGTAATCAATTTTGGTGCCGGTTTTCCAGGGATTAAGGCGGTCGTTATTATGATGTCGACTTCTTTAGCCTGTTCTGCAAACAACGCCATTTCGGCGTCGATAAACTCCTTGCTCATGACCTTGGCATAACCACCTTCACCACTCCCGTCTTCTTCAAAATCGAGTTCAAGGAATTCCGCGTCCATGCTCTGGATCTGGTCCTTTACTTCCGGGCGCGTGTCGAACGCACGCACTATTGCACCCAGTGATTTAGCCGTGCCGATGGCAGCCAACCCGGCGACACGCGCACCTATCACCATCACTTTGGCCGGGTCGACCTTGCCTGCGGCGGTAATCTGACCGGAGAAAAAACGCCCAAAGTAATTGGCAGCTTCAATCACAGCACGGTAACCGCCGATGTTAGCCATCGAACTCAGGGCATCGAGTTTTTGCGCGCGCGATATT
>JAPUFZ010000370.1 GCA_027293245.1 Gammaproteobacteria bacterium | reverse complement strand
TGGGTCATATTGGCAGTTTGAAACGCAATAAAAATTGTCAGCCCGTTTTTGTACAGGTTATCGTTGAAGGCACCGAGCAACTGGGTCAGGAAAAAAGGCAGAAAGCGCCGAGTTTTAAGAAGCTTGATCGAATCGGGCATTTAAGGATAATCCTGCTCGGTTAAAACTTAAGTCAGCTTAGTGTAGTACAGGCTGCACATATACAAGCTGACCTTCTCCGGTGGAACACCGGAGTGTTGAGTGAGAATTCTACCTGAAAGCAGGCGGTAGTTGTTGGGAATACGAAATAGTTCTAGCAGGGGCGCCAGGGTGCAATACGGCAGTTTAATAAATCAGGCCTGTAATTCCAAAATACCCAGTAAAATGTCGCGCAGGGTTAGCCGAAGTTTCTCGGCTCGTTTAACATCGTAACCCCAGGGTGGCTTTTCCTCCATATAGGTGCATTGTGCCAGCTCCATCTGGATGGCGTGATAACCAGTTTGCGGATTCCCGTAATGACGTGTTGTCCAACCGCCTTTGAAGCGGCCGTTGGCGACGCAGGTGTATTTGGTTACCTGCGCGCAGATATTTTTGACAGTCGTCTCTATAGCAGAATCGCAGGACTGCCCGCTGTTGGTACCGATATTGAAATCCGGCAACTTGCCGTCGAACAAAAAGGGTACCTGTGAGCGGATCGAATGGCAGTCATAAAGCACGACGTAGCCATGTTTTTGATGGACCCTCTCCAGTTGCTCGCGCAGGGTATCGTGATAAGGCGCATGATATTTGAGTCGACGCTCGCCGATTTCGTCTTCGCCAGGCTCTTCGCCTTCGCGGTAAATATGGTCCCCGTCAAAGCTGGTAGTCGGGCAAAGACTGGTTGTGTTGTGCCCGGGGTATAGCGATACATCCGACGGGTCGCGGTTGACATCGATCAGGTAACGATGTATCGGCGTGCTGAGCACCGTGACGTTATCGATCAGGCCGTCGTACAGCCGCGTGATATGCCAGTCGGTATCTTCCATCGCACGACCTTTCGGGTTTAAACGGCTGAGTAAAGATTGTGGTATTTCGACACCCCCGTGCGGTTGCGCCAGAACGAGAGGGCTATCACCGACCGCCAGGTCAAGCTTCATAGTAACGGCAGCAAATCGTCATCTTCGAGTGCCAGTATGATGTCGCGCTTCATCACCATCTCCTTGGCCCTGGCAATATCATCGGCGAGGTAGCGGTCATTTTCGAGGCGCTTGACGCGTTCCCGAACCACCTGCATGACCTTTAGCAATGGCTGGCTGGTTTCTATCGGTGCACGAAACTCGATTCCCTGCACGCTGGTGAGTAGTTCGATCGCGATGATACTGGCGAGATTATGGTTCATTGCTTCTAGACGTCGGGCCGCGTGGCATGCCATCGAAACGTGATCTTCCTGGTTGGCGCTGGTCGGTGTGGAGTCGATCGAACAGGGCATAGCCTTGTGCTTGTTTTCCGCCATTAATGCAGCCGAGGTGACCTCGGCGATCATGAAGCCCGAGTTCAAACCGGGGTCGGGCGATAAAAATGCAGGTAAGCCGAAACTCTGGGCCGGATCGACCGTGATTGCGATACGCCGCTCGGTGATCGAGCCTATTTCAGCTATCGCCAGTGCGCATTGATCGGCCGCAAAGGCGACCGGTTCCGCGTGGAAGTTGCCGCCCGATAAGATCGATCCGTCTTCGATCACGACGATTGGATTATCGGTTACCGCGTTGGCTTCAATTTCGAGTGTGCTGCCGATCTGCCGTAACAAGTCCATGCAGGCCCCCATCACCTGTGGCTGGCAGCGAATGCTATACGGGTCTTGCACGCGCTCGTCGTTACTCCGATGTGACTCACGAATCTGTGAGCCAGCGAGCAAGCCGCGCAGCGCGGTAGCAGCATCGATCTGACCCTGTAATCCGCGCAAAGCGTGAATTTCCGGCCGAAATGGGGCGGTCGAGTCCATTAATGCATCGGTAGTCATCGCCCCCGAAACCAGGGCCGTTTGCGCCAGGCTCCAGCTATCAAATAGCGCTGCCAGTGCAAGGGCGGTAGAAACCTGCGTGCCATTGATCATACCCAGTCCTTCTTTTGGGCCGAGTTCAAGCGGTTCGAGTCCGGCCGCTTTCAATGCTTCCGACGCCGGCATCGTCTTGCCCTTGTACATTGCATAACCTTCACCGAGTAGAACCGCAGTAAGATGGGCGAGCGGTGCCAGGTCGCCTGAAGCTCCGACCGAACCCTTTTCCGGCACCATCGGGGAAAGGCCGATCTGTAAAAATTTCTCGAGGCGTTTTATCACCTGCCAGCGTACCCCCGAGGCACCCCGGCCAAGCGATATTATTTTCAGCAGCATCACCAGGCGGACGATCTTCCCGGGCAACGGCTCACCGACACCACAGCAATGCGACAATATTAAATTGCGCTGTAACTGCGTGGTTTGTTCTGCCGGTATACGCGTGCTCGCGAGTTTACCGAATCCGGTGTTAATGCCGTAAACAGCCTCGTCGCCGGCAGCAGCTTGTTGAACGATTTGCTCCGCGGCATCGACCCGGTCCTTACAGGATTCGTGCAGATGGACTTCCGGGTCGTTACGATAGAACTGGCATAGCTGGTCGAGCGTTACCGATCCGGGGTAGAGCACAAGTTTCTGATTCATGGTGTTGCCTTAATCTGCGAGTTCATCGAGAGTTTGCCTGAACTTCTGGGCAATGGTTTCTTCATCGGCGTGGTGTCCCTGGGCGATTATTTTTTTACCGCCAAGGTATACCGACTCGACCAGGTTGGTGTTACCGGAAAAAATCCAGCTATCGATCAGGTCATCCTGTATCCGTCCGTAGAGGCGCGGGTGATCGACATCCAGCGCTACAAAATCGGCACGATAGCCGGTTTCGATACGACCGATTTTACGGCC
>JAPUFZ010000037.1 GCA_027293245.1 Gammaproteobacteria bacterium | reverse complement strand
AGGTCCTGCTGGGTTTGCGCGATGCAATCTGCGAGTCTGGATATCGGTACACAGACATCGGTAACATAACCTCGACTACCGGGTGCCATCGCCAGCCCCGCATAGTATGCATCGTGCCGAGCGCTCCAGAGGCGATTTCGGTCCTCCTCTTGTTTCGCCCATTCAAACCCACTGGCACCAAATTCACGCGAAATTTCATCGAATAGATTTACCTGCTCTGCAACCCAGTCTTTGGTGCCGTGGAATTCGAGGAACAAAGTGTCGCGTAGCGGATAGTCGGTTTTACTATATTCATTGATCGCCTTGATGTAGGCGCGATCTACCAGTTCGATACGGGCTACCGGAATTCCCATCTGGATAGTCTGAATAGTAGCGTCGGCAGCCGAACGCACATCGGGGAAGTTGACGATTGCTGCCAATATAGTTTCTGCCCGTCCATAGAGGCGTAACGTGATTTCGGTAATGATTCCCAGGGTACCTTCGGAACCGACAAACAGTCGTGTGAGGTCATAGCCCGTGGCCGATTTTCGTGCGCGGGTACCAGTATGGATGATGTCACCGTTGGCAGTGACCAGGGTTAGCGCTAAAACGTTTTCGCGCATGGTGCCATAGCGTACCGCATTGGTACCCGAAGCGCGCGTCGCGGTCATGCCTCCGATCGAGGTATCGGCACCTGGATCGACGGGAAAAAACAGACCCGTATCGCGTAGATACTGGTTGAGTTGCTTACGTGTTACCCCGGCCTGGACCCGACAATCCAGGTCCTCGTTGTTGACTTCAATCACCTGATCCATTTGGCTCAGGTCGATACAGACGCCTCCCTTAACGGCCTGAACCTGCCCCTCCAGCGAAGTGCCACTACCATAGGCGATAATCGGAGTCGCGTTTTCGGCACAGTATTTGACTATTTGCGAAACTTCTTCAGTGGATTGTGCAAAAACAACAACATCGGGTGGCTGTGATGGATGCCAGGATTCCCCTCGACCGTGCTGTTGCAATACCGAATCGGCGGTTGAAACGCGATCACCCAGCAGTACGCGCAACTTTGCAATAAGCAATTCTCTATCGGATTGAACTGGCCTCGGTACGCTACTCATGCCTGTTACCTGCTGTTTTCACCGAAATTATGAGCGCTGAACACTTAAAAAGCCAGTTTCTCTATAGCGATATTAGCCTTTTAGCTAGCATGGCTATAAAACAGTTTCACGTATATACTCAGAGTCGAGATGGCCGGCAATAAATAAAAATCAACCATTTCGGCGCAATAAAGCATTGAAAACATACAGAAAAGGGTAAAGTTCAGGCGTGGAAGATGTGAAGTTTCAAGCTATGACCAGTGCACAGCTCGCCAGGGAACTGGAGGACCTTCGCCATCGCGAATCCTTACTGGACACTGCCGAGAAAATTGCCAATATCGGTCATTGTGAATGGGATTATCAACACAATCGCATAAAATCCTGTTCCGAGGGATACGCCCGCATTTTCGGCATGAGTATCGAAGAGGTGATGGATGCACAAAAAAACTGGAAATCCTGGCTTAAACAAGTTTACCCCGATGACAAGAAGTTTTACGAATCTTCCTACAAGGCGCAGAAAGACACCGGATCACACGATATCGAATATAGAATTATTCGCAAGGATGGCAAAATTCGACATATTCGCGAAGTCTCCTTCCTCGTCTTGAATGATGGTGGAAAGCATAAGGACGCTTTCGGCATAGTGCAGGACATTACCAGGCTAAAACAACACAGACTGGATCTCGAGTATCGTGACGCGCTATCGCAGCAGGCGGAAGAGAGTGCCGATATCGGTCACTACATCTACAATGAGGTGTCGGAAACCTATCTATACATTAGTCCTGGCTATGCGCGTATTCACGGCGTAACGCCGGAACAGCTGATGGACGCAGTCAAATCGAGAGAAGACGATATTTCGGACGTAATTGAAGACGACCACGCGCGTGTTTCAGCCGTCTATGAAAAATACTTTAAAGACGGACTGGATTATTCGGTGGAATTTCGAATGCGGCGTGCCGATGGTGAAATCCGCTGGGTACGCGAGCTGAGTTCAGCTAATCGGACTAAGAACGGTGTCGTCGAACAGACGCTCGGAGTATTGCAGGATATCACCGAACAAAAGAATATCGAGGCGCAGTTGCTGGAAGCCAAGGAATCGCTCGAAGCCAAGGTGGCAGAGCGTACCGAGGAACTGGTAAAAACAGTCGAGCAATTACAGAAAGAAGTAGAAGAGCGCGAGAGGATCGCAGTTGAACTCAAATTCCATGCGAATCATGATTCTCTCACCGGACTGCCAAGTTTACGTCTGTGCAAGGATCGGCTGGAACGCTCACTTGCCGAATCACGCCGTAACAAGCAATTGTCCGCGGTAATGTTTGTCGATCTCGATGGTTTCAAGTTAATCAATGATACCCATGGACACGAATGCGGTGATATTGTGCTCAAAACAACGGCAGACCGTATCCGGGCCGAGATTCGAGAAACCGATACGGTCGCACGCATTGGCGGTGACGAATTTTTGATTATTCTATCGAATATGTCGAACATCAAGGTTACTCAACGCGTGGCTGGAAAATTGATCGAACAAATTTCACAAGTCATATTGTACAGGGAACAGGAGATTGAAATTAGTGCCAGTATCGGCATAGCGATCTATCCGGACGATGGCACGACTTCTGAAGAAATTATCCAGCAGGCAGACAAGGCGATGTACATGATCAAACACTCGGGTAAAAATAATTTCGGCTTTACCCAGGCCAGGCAGCTAGACTGAACCGGTCGGTTTCCCGCGTCATTGATCGGGAATCTATGCGTTTTAAGTAAACTATTTTGCCCATACCTTGTCCAATAGCGGACTGATCCTGAATGGTGTATATGCTATATCCGATTTTAGTCATAAACTGCTACTGGTTTAAATTGGATAAATATAAAAGGGGAAAGCCCGGAGGCTGGAAATGAATCAATTACTAAAACCGTTTTTGCTGCTGATGTTGAGCTCGATGCTGATGTTTTCTGCTCAGGTCAGTGCCGATTCGCATACCAAGAATAAACTGGTGATTCAGGTCAGCACTGACGATCCACGTACCCAGAAAATTGCCCTGAATAATGCAGTTAACCTGCAAAAGCTCTACGGAATCGACAACATCATAATTGAGATCGTAGCTTACGGCCCAGGCCTGGGTCTGATGACCGAAAAAAGCATAATGGCGAGTCGCGTAACCAGCCTGGCGATGCAGGATATAACCTTTAGTGCCTGCGGAAATACGATGAAGAAGGTGGCGGAAAAAACCGGCAAAATGCCGGAATTACTCGAAGGAGTCGGCCAGGTGACAGCCGGTGTCGCCCGCATAATGGAGTTGCAGCAGCAGGGATACGCCTATATCCGACCCTAGAATACCTCTAAAAACAAGAGTAACTACTTTAAGTGCAATGATTCAGGCACGCTGATCTGCAGATTAAATCACTGCATGGTTTCAGTAACGACAGCCGGGTCTGAACGACGCGATCACCCGAACCTTGGTGTTGCTACATTCATTGGCAATTTATTGCTTATGTCGCTGATCAGCGCGATGGTAAGAGTCCTGTCGACAACCTATCCGCTGAGCGAAATTTTGTTATTTC
>JAPUFZ010000369.1 GCA_027293245.1 Gammaproteobacteria bacterium | reverse complement strand
CGTTCCGGTCGTCGTATTGACAAAGACGAGAAGTCAAACAGAAAGACTCATTACTGGAGAACACGTAAAGACCCGTTCGAAGCCGTTTGGGCGTCTGAGCTTGAACCGTTATTGACAAAAGAACCCGAGCTTACCGGCATCACACTCTGGGATCACCTGGATGAGAAGTATCCAGGGCAATATCCCGAAAAGCTATTAAGAACCCTGCAGCGGCGTGTCAAACACTGGCTCGCTACCCGTGGCCCAGACAAAGAAGTGATGTTCCGCCAGTCCGTTCCCGCAGGCCATCAAGGGCTGTCCGATTTTACCCGTCCCAATACGGCCATCACGCTTGCCGGAGAACCGTTTGAACACTTACTGTATCAGTTTCGATTGGCCCATAGTGGTTGGCGACATGTGCATATTGTGCAAGGTGGCGAAAGCTACAGTGCACTGGCCGATGGCTTGCAAAATGCACTGCACACATTGGGCGGTGCGCCTCGCGAGCATCGCACCGATAGTCTGAGTGCGGCGTATGTGAATAACGTGGAAAAGCAGTACTTGACCGATAACTATGAAGCCCTGTGCCAGCATTATGGCATGACGCCTACCACGAATAACCTGGGGGTCAGCCATGAAAACGGGGCAATTGAAGCGCCACATGGATCACTCAAGCGGCGTATTGCACAGGCGGTAAAATTACGCGGATCCACTGATTTTGCCACCCTTCGTGCGTACCGCGAATTTGTCGAGCGCATTGTCAATAAACTAAACAAGCGCTGCAAAGGACGATTGTCCGATGAGCAAAAATCCCTGCAGGCTCTACCCACGAATCGCTTCATTGACTACATCGAACTGACGGCCAAAGTCACCACCAGCAGCACGATCTCGGTGAAGCGCGGCTTATATACAGTGCCATCGCGTTTAATCGGTGAGGCGATCCAAGTGCACCTTTATCACGACCGGTTGGCCTGTTTTGTGGGGCAGACCCTGGTCATCACCTTGCCCCGTGCGTACCCGACACACCCAGCAGGTCGAGCACGGTGCATCAATTATCACCATATCATTCATTCCCTGGCGGCCAAGCCTCAAGCCTTCCGCTTCTCGCAGTTTAGAGAGGATATTTTACCCAGTGGTGATTACCGTCAACTATGGGCCATGGCCGAACAGCAGTTTGCGCCCAAGGATGCCTGCAAATGGATCGTAGCTGTGCTTCGATTTTCTTATGATTATGACTGCGAAAGCCTGTTAGCTGCTGAGTTATTACAGGAGGCCAGGCACCGCACACTGCCAGACCTTAAAACCTTACAGGCACGCTATCTGCAAAATACCCCACCCCCGAGTATCCCTGTCCGCCAACACGCGATTGATGACTATGACCAGCTCTTGAGTGGTCAATGGAAGACGCAGGAGGTGGCGTATGGCTGAATCGGCAGAATCATTACCGGTGATGTTAAAAGCGCTGCGTTTGCCGGCCTTCACCCTTGAGGTGGCTTTTTTATTTGATGGGTCTGTAAGTTTCGAGGAAATGGGTCATTCGGAAATCCATCAAACCACAATTTCCCCGTGCCCTCCGTCGGCGCAGGCACCGAGTCGTATCAGCCGACGAGTTTGGGAACCAGGCTGGCGGTTATCTACTACAATACCTAACCTACCTGGAAAAAATGAAAATTGAAATCTATTAGGTATTTTTTGGCCATCGATCCGCCATTTTTTCAGAAACTCGATCGCCTGCGCGAAATGAGCTTCAAACTTCCCTGGTTCCTCCTGCTGATAGTAGTTTTGCTGCCGATTGCAGCGCATATGGTGAGCGTGCCGGTGTTCGAAGAGGTGCGCACAGCTTTTCCAGTTCTTCGCGTCGACAATGACGTATTCGCTTTTGTGAAACTTATGGCTCTGCTACCGCTTGCCAGTTTGGCCCTATTTCACGCAGCCCTTGTAGTTAGAAGTCAAGATCAGCTACCTCCCACTCGTACCCGAAATTGGTTGCTGCCTGCAGCTTTTGCCATCTGCACCCTGGTCGCTACCCTCAACAGCGAATACTCGTCGACTGCCTGGTGGGGGTTTCCCGGGCACTATCAGGGCGGGGCTGCTGTCCTCGCCTACATCGCGCTCTATTTAAGCGCGAGTTGGTGGCCATGGCGAGATCGGCAACTCGAGGCCTGCGCCATTGCGGTGCTGGCCGGCGGCTTGGCTATTGCGGGCATCGGGCTTCTGCAGTACTTCGATATCTGGCAATTGGATGAGGGTTGGATTCGACCCTGGATACTCGGAGATATCGCAGATGATCCAAAAATAAACCTTAAATTCACGCACCAAGGTGTCATTTCTGCGACGCTCTACAACCCCAATTTTATCGGAAGTTACGGCGCATTGATCGTTCCCTATTCCGTTAGCTTGTACCTCGCGGCAAGCGACAGGCGACGCCGTGCCTGCCTGTTCGCGATCAGTTGCCTAATATTTGCACTTCTGGTCGGCAGCAACAGTCGCGGCGGCCTTTACGGGGCCCTGGTCGGGTTCGTTGCGGTCGGATTCTGGCATCGTCATGACCTACGCGCGAGCGCTCTCAAGGCTGTAACGCTTGGCGCGATGATGTTGGTTATATATTCGGGAATGGGAATGGGACTGGGACTGTCCGGGCGAACCGGTGGACAATCGACATCGGGTGAACACACAAATATGGCGGTTACCGCGGGAATCATTTACTTGCGCCGAGGCCGGAGGTCGATCGCATTTCAACC
>JAPUFZ010000368.1 GCA_027293245.1 Gammaproteobacteria bacterium | reverse complement strand
TCTGCGGGGCATATCCTCCATAAATAGCTTCTGTACTACTGGGGGAAAAAACTTTTTCATTCCAACCGTCTTTTTTAATTCAGTTCGATCATGTTACTCGTAGCGTATATTCGTTTAAATCCATTCCAAACCCATTCTATCGCGAGTAAGCGCTAAAATAATCACTCGTTTGGGTATAATGCTCTGATCCAGGGGGAAAATCGATTATTAAAAAAACGAAAAGGTACACCCATTACACCTATAATTGTGTGACATTTACACGAATTTGTTGTGATTGGCTTCAATAAACGGGGAATATCCCCAACTTTATTGGTTTCAATACGCTAATATTCGAGAAAATAACGAGTTTGAACATGATGAAAGAAGAAGAATTGCACCCTGAGGACGAAAGGCGCCGTTTGATCCTGGTGCGAATGTTGACCCTGGCGGGCGCTACTATGATTCCATTGAGCAGAATTCAGGCTGCCTGGTGGGGCAGCACACCAAAGAAATTACCCGACAACAAATCGATATTCAGCCTCAAGGGCGATGTACGGGTGAACAACCAAAAAGCCAATCTTGAAACACGAATTCGCGCCGGAGATGTGGTGCGGACGCATCAGAACAGCGAGGTTATTTTTGTTGTCGGCAGCGATTCTTTCGTCATGCGCAGCAACACCGAAATGGAAATCGAAGGCAGCAGTTATTTTATCGATACCCTTCGCCTGCTAACGGGTAGTCTATTGTCGGTATTTGGCCAGCGTGAGCCGAATCAGGCTTTGAATATGAGCGCGTCAACTGCAACCATCGGCATACGCGGAACCGGTGTTTACATGGAAGCCGAGCCGGATTTGACCTACCTTTGCACCTGCTACGGCCAGGTTGCGATTAGATCTGTCGCCGACCCCAATGATGCCGAGTTAGTCACTGCTGTTCATCACGATGCCCCCAAGTACATTTCCAGTAGTGCAGTCAAGGGAACCCGTATCCGGCCCGCTCCATTTAAGAACCATACCGATGCAGAACTCAAGATTCTCGAAGCCATTGTCGGCCGCGAAGTACCTTTCGGGCTGGAGTCGGAGCTGTACACAGGCGAACGCAGGGAATACTAGCAGCTTGCTAGTTTCGATTACGAATCGGACCTAAAGCTGGACGTCTTCTCCGGCTTGCTGCGTGCAATACAGGCTTAACTGGGAAAACAGGTTTTTATCGGGATCTCCATTCAGGCACCAGAGCTTAGTCGATTCATCATAGTCGAAGTGGTAGCCACCGGATTTGGCGGCAACCCAGATCTGGCTTAATGGCGCCTGTTTATTGATGATAATCCGGCTACCGTTACTGAATTCGAGGGTCAGGATATCGGCAACATTGTCATAGTCTATTTCGGCGCCGGAATCATCGATTGCTTCTTCGATAGCAACCATGGTTTCCTCGACCAGCTGGTTAAATTTTGATTCGTTCATGCTAATGCCTGCCTGTTTAATCTTCTTTAAAAACCAGCGATACTGAATTAATACAATATCTTTTGCCGGTAGTTTCGCGTGGGCCGTCCTCAAACATATGTCCGAGGTGACAGCCGCATTTATCACACATCACCTCGGTACGCCGCATGCCCAGGGAACCATCTTCCTTATAGCGAATCATCTGCTCAGACATGGGTTGATCGAAGGATGGCCATCCGGAGCCCGAATCGAATTTAGTTTCGGATCGAAACAGGCTTTCACCGCAGCATTTGCATAGGTACTCACCACTACGTTTATTATTATTATAGTCTCCGCTAAACGGCGGCTCCGTACCCTTGTCGCGGCAAACATAGTATTCCTCCGGGCTTAGCTTATCGCGCCATTGTTCATCGTCATTCATTTGTGCCGCCTCTTTTTTCAATCATTGTGAGCCATCACTGCTGATATAGTTCCTTACCATCAACCAGGTAAACCCAGCCTTTCGCAATTCGATAAATTAACCAGACGGCGACAACTGCCAAAATGACCCAGCCAATCGCCAGGAAAATTGTCAGGCTGCCAAGAACAGTCCATAAAAGACCATACCAAAAGGTTCGTTTTTGCCATTCAAAGTGTGACTCCAGCCAGCTACCCCGAACGTCGTCCTCCTTGATGTAATTAATAATGATGCCCGCCAGCGCGGTTAGCGGCAACACGAATGACAAGGCCTGAAGTACGTAGACAGCATAGGTAAATTTTTTTACCTCGGCTGCAAATATACCATTACTCATACTTGAATCCCCGTTATTTCTGTCTATCACTTGATCAACTCTTCGAATCGAGCCTGATCCATCACTTCGACCCCGAGCGCTTGTGCCTTGCTCACTTTCGACCCAGGCTTTTCCCCGGCAATGAGCGCGCTTGTTTTCGCCGAGACACTGCTGCTCACTTTTGCACCGCGTGCTTTCAACAGTGCTGCGGCCTGGTCCCGGGTGCGGTCCTCCAGGGTACCGGTGATGACGAAGGTTTTACCCGCCAGGGGCAACTCCGATGTCGCCTTTGGTGCAGCAATATCGGGCCACTGAATGCCCTGCTCTACCAGCCCGCGAACAATATCAAGGTTTCGATCCTGGCTGAAAAACCGGACCACATTCTCGGCGACGACAGGACCCACGTCTTCGACCAGTTGCAGGGCTTCGACATCGGCATCGATCAGTTGATCCAGATCACGGAAGTGATTCGCCAGGGATTCGGCCGTGGCCTCACCCACTTCACGTATACCGAGGGCAAAAATAAATCGACCCAGTGTCGTTGACTTACTGCTCTCGAGACTGGCTAACAGGTTTTGTGCGGATTTTTCCGCCATGCGATCCAGCGCAGCAATCTGTGACAGTTGAAGATGATACAAATCGCCAATTGACTTTATCATTTCAAGTTCGACCATTTGTTCAACCAGTTTATCGCCCAGGCCTTCAATATCCAGAGCCTTACGTGAGGCAAAATGCTTGATCGCTTCCTTGCGTTGTGCGGCGCAAACCAGTCCGCCTGAACATCGAAATGCTGCCTGTCCCTCGTTCTTCACCACCTCTGATTTGCAAACCGGGCAGCGCTTCGGCATCTTGGGTCGTGCCAGGGCGCTGCTTCGTTGTTCAACAACCGGAGCAACTACCTCTGGAATGACGTCGCCGGCACGGCGAACAATGACGATATCACCGATACGAATATCCTTGCGTTCAATTTCGTCCATGTTGTGCAAGGTGGCATTACTAACGATTACTCCACCCACGGCAACCGGCTCGAGACGCGCGACCGGGGTTAGCGCTCCGGTACGCCCCACCTGGAAATCGACGTCGAGCAAACGCGTCATGACTTCCTGTGCGGGGAACTTGTAGGCAATCGCCCAACGCGATGCCTTCGAGACAAAACCCGCCTGTTGCTGTTGCTGAATGTCGTCGAGTTTAAATACCACACCATCGATATCAAACGCCAGTGAATCGCGCTTAGACAGGATTTTTTGATAGTAATCTATGCAGCCCTGAACACCCTCGACACGCTCGATATAAGGACTGATAGGCAGACCGATAGACTGTAGATACTTCATTCGATCAAACTGGCTATCCGGCAAGTCATAAGCTTCGATCCAGCCAATCGCGTAGCTACAGAAAGACAGGGGTCTGCTCGCCGTAATTCTGGAATCGAGCAATCGCAGGCTACCGGCAGCTGCGTTTCTCGGATTGGCGAAAATCTTGCCGTCATTTTTTGCCTG
>JAPUFZ010000367.1 GCA_027293245.1 Gammaproteobacteria bacterium | reverse complement strand
ACTGCAACTCATTCCGATGCTGGTTATCACGCCGTTGGTGTTTCTCGGTGGAAGTTTCTATTCCGTCAGCATGTTGCCACCCGCCTGGCAGACAGTGACGCTTTTCAACCCGGTTTTATACTTGATTAGTGGGTTCCGATGGAGTTTTTTCGAGGTTTCTGACGTCAGCGTGGAAATTAGCCTGGCAATGATAACGCTATTCTTGCTGGTCTGTTTGCTGCTGGTGTGGTGGATGTTTAAAACTGGATACCGACTCAAGCAGTAATCAGATTCAGATTTTTTTTTAAACGGGCAAAGAAAATGGCCGTCCGTGGCCACAATTAAAGAAGGGGAGAGTAATAATGTTGCCCCGGTAGCCCACATTCGGCTACCGGGGCGGTTTCAAACTTAACGCTGCCAGAAGTACTTGTTGACTTCAACTGCAACTGCGGCGCGGCTGAGACCGATGTCATTCAGCAGATGATCGCTCATTAATCCCAGCTGGCGACGATCTTCTGAACGTGATGCCCAGGTTGAGAGGGTCTCGCGGACGTCCTTTACTACTGCTTCAATGCGCTGTACCAGGCCGTATACTGAAGAACTGATATCGTTGTCATCAACGAAATGGTGTAATCTTACTGTTGTCATGTCTATTCTCCTGAATAATGCTGCCGGAGGATGTATCCGTACAGTCGTGTTAATTAATGATGAGTATTATAGGCGGAAACTGTTATAGTAACAGATACAGTAAGTACGAAATACATACATAACAGTTGACCATAACAGTCGGACTGTCTGGAAATTTCGTGATGCGCATCACACTATTTTAGAAGGATTGCGTTAAGGCTGTTTTCGGGGCTTGTGACGGGGTGGTAGTAATTTAACTAAGTTATTGAATTTAAAACAATAATCTTATTTTATAATTCCATTCAGGGGCTGATTAAAATTTTCGATCTGGACCGGCAAAGCGAGAATATTTAAACTCCGAATAATCGTATTTCTCGATCTTGCCCGTATCGGATTATAGCCGGTAATCGCCATATTATATTATAAGTACAGTTGATCCTGTAGTCTTCCGTGCCTCCAGCGCGCGATGGGCCTCGGCACAATGCGCCAGTGGGAAGGTCTGATTTACATGTATTTTGACTCTGTTATTTTCAACCACATCGATCAGCCTGTTTGCTCCCTCCTCGAGCTGATCCCTGGTAGCCACATGCGAGGCCAGGGTAGGCCTGGTGACATACAAAGAACCCTTTGGCGCCAGGATCGATGGACTAAACGGTTCTATCGGTCCGCTTGCGGTGCCGTAGGTTGCGAGCACACCGAACGGCCTCAGTGAATTAAGCGATGCCTCAAAGGTCGCCTTACCGATAGAGTCATAGGTTGCTGCTACGCCGACCCCGTCGGTCAGTTCTCTCACACGTTCCGCTATATCTTCTTGCCGATACAAGATAGTGTGGTCGCAGCCATTGGCTTTTGCCAGCGCCGCTTTTTCCTCGGAACCAACACATCCGATTACCGTGGCACCCAGCAACTGCGCCCATTGGCACAAGATGAGCCCGACTCCTCCCGCCGCAGCGTAGACCAGTATCGAATCGCCGCTCTTTACCGGGTAGGTCCGAAATAACAGGTAATGTGCGGTAAGGCCTTTTAGCATCATCGCTGCCGCGGTTTCATCGCTAATAGCGTCTGGAACTCGTATCAGTTGACCAGCATCGATTAACCGGGCCTCGGCGTAGGCACCAAATTGCATGGCATAGGCTACGCGGTCTCCCATCGAAACTGTGGTAACGCCTTCACCCAGGGCTTCTACGATGCCGATGGCCTCCATGCCAGGTATCGCCGGCAAATCACCGACCGGGTAGAGCCCAGTGCGGCCATAGACGTCAATATAGTTCAAACCACAGACAGTCTGGCGCAGTCTTACCTGTCCTTTTCCCGGTTCGCCAACATCGATGTCTTCCCAGCGTAAGACCTCGGGACCACCGGTTTCGTGAATTCGAATTGCTTTAGTCATACGGGTTCCTTAATCAGGTTAGAGAATTTCCTGCCAATAGTAATCGATGATTGCAGCGAGCGTCTGGTTAAATTAATTTTGGGTATTAAATATTGACTCAGATTTTCTGGAATGACCGGTTTTGATTCGGACAGCTGCAAGCAGGACGGATATTACCAGTACCACGCCTAACCATTGCAGATTACTCAATTGCTCGTGCAGGACAATCGAGGCCAGTAATATAGATACGACGGGCTCAAGGTTTAATATGAAAGCCGCCGTGGCCGCGGGTAGTCGGGCTAATGCCTGAAATTGACAAATTATAGCTATTACATAAAACACGGTGGCAGCGCTCAGGGCGAGCAGCCCATTGCCTGAAGTTGGTAAAGAAAACTGGGTATAGATCAACGGAATAATTATGATCAGTCCAACCGTGTTAATCCAGAATGTCATTACCAGTGGATTTAGCCGGGGCGCTACACGAGCGCCTTTAATAAAGGTAAAGGCAGCGCCCAGCCCAGCGAGCAGTGCCAGCAGTAAACCGGTCGCATCCAGTTTCAGCTCGCCACCCCATAGCGCCAGATAAAGCCCCAGGAAGGCGAGGAAAAATACCAGGATTAGTGACGGCGAAGGGGAGAGTTGTTTACCCAGGATGGCGTAAATTAATACCAGCAGCGGGTAGGTATACAACAGCAGTACCGCGAGGCTGACCGAAATAGATTCTACCGATAGCAGGTAGCAAATCATTGCAGCGGACCAGACCAGGCCGATCACTGCAACCGGCAGGCGTAGTGGGCGATCTACCTTAAAAGACTGACGTCGCAGGGCTATCAGTAAACCGAATATCAGTGTCGATATCAGAAATCGCGTGAACATCACTGTCATGGCATTGCCGCCATCGGCATAGATGATCTTGGCCTGCGTGGTAATAGCGCCGAGACCAGCGGCAGTGATCAATGCGAAGATCACGCCTGATCGCATATCTTTAACCGAATGCATCGACTGGATGGTTATTCATGAATTGATACCGGCATGATGGTGGCTTGTTAAGGTGGGACAGCTTTTTGAACCGCCTGCCGGGGCGACTATATCTCCGGCAGGCCCCGCTTGCCAAGTTTATTCGGTTTGTATACTGTCCTGTTAATAGTTCAAGTTCGAGCATCCTATGTCTGAATTACAATTACCCGATGCAATAGTCAGTAGCGAATGGTTGCATCAGCATATAAATCACCCTGATCTGCTAGTTTTCGACGCCAGCTGGCATATGCCATCGGCGAATCGAGACGCCTTCACTGAATGGCAGCACGAGCAAATCAAAAATGCCCGATTTTTCGATTTCGATTCGGCGATTAGCGACCCCGATTCGGACCTGCCCCATATGATGCCCGATGCCGAACACTTTACCCGTGAAGTGCAAAAACTGGGGCTCAACCATGATAGCCAGGTGGTGGTTTATGACTCGGTTGGCATGTTTTCCAGTCCCAGGGTCTGGTGGATGTTGAAAGCAATGGGATTTGATGCCTGTGCAGTACTCGATAGTGGGTTGCCTGCCTGGAAGCGTGCCGGATTTGCCACTTGTAGTCTGATCGAGTCGATTCCAGGCCCGCCGGGAAACTATATTGCTGCGCGAGTCGAGAGCAGTTTTTGCGATTCACAAGTTGTGCTGGCCGCCCTCGATGATGCTTCGACTAGCATACTCGATGCCAGGCCGGCCGAGCGCTTTCATGGCGAAGTCGAGGAGCCACGGGCAGGATTGCGAAGAGGGCATATGCCCGGCGCAGGCAATTTACCATTTCCGGATTTGTTTGCCGATGGCCTGATGAAACCGAAGTCCGAACTCGAGGTAATATTTAGCCAGTTAATCCCGACCGGCAATCGTGCAATTTTCAGTTGTGGTTCGGGCGTAACCGCCTGCGTCATAGCGCTCGGTGCTCACCTGGCTGGATACCAGGATATTTCGGTTTATGATGGCTCCTGGTGCGAATGGGGGCAGCCAGGTGATTTACCGGTCGAGTAGCGGTAAGCAGCCTGTCGGACTTAGAGAATCTACTGCGCTGATGGGAGAGCGTCCCATATTTCCCCGATTTATCGTTGCGTAGGATCTACTATGCGCCTCAAAATCAGGAAAATCTGGACTCACTCTCCCACCATGCTCGCTACGATTCCCTAAGTCCGACAGACTGCTAGCCGCTGATTAACTGGACCAGATCAGTAATATCATCGAACACGACATCGGCCAGGTCTTCCAGTTCGTCCCGGGTACTGGTACCGGTAAGAACACCAATACAATAGCCAGCCCGGGCATTTTTACCCATTTCGATAT
>JAPUFZ010000366.1 GCA_027293245.1 Gammaproteobacteria bacterium | reverse complement strand
TCGCAATGGTTTAGCCGCAATTTTCTTCTCGCTGGCGTCTCAGTATCTGTGTCGCCAATGACAGGTCTTCTGGCCAGGTAATCTTGATATTCTCGGCGTTACACTCGACCAGGCGGGGTCTCAAACCCAGAGACTCGATGGCCGATGCGTCATCGGTCACTTCGCGATCATTTTTTATCACCTGTTCAAGGGCACGATGCAACAATTTTGCCTTGAATAGCTGTGGTGTAAATGCGCGCCATAGACCCGCACGCGGCACCGTCCGGTCTATATTACTGTCCTGGTCCTGGTGCTTTAGCGTATCGGTGATCGGTAATGCCAATAATGCCCCAGCACTATGATCGATTGCTGCTTCGATTAATTTTCGCAGGTCCGCATGGCATACAAGCGGTCGGACCGCATCGTGCACCATGGCGTACGGATCATCGAAATTCTGCTCCAGCAACTTAACAAGTCCATTGAATACAGAATGCTGACGCAACTCACCACCACTGGTGGTTATCAATGGTTTTTCCGACTGGTAATTTATAGTTTGCCAGTCTCGATCGTCAGGACGTAAAACCAGTACGACGCCATCAATTCCGTCAAACGACAATAGCCTGTCGAGCGTATGTTCGATGATGGTCTTGCCGTCAAGTGGCAGGTACTGCTTTGGTTTCTGCCCCTGCATGCGATGACCGACCCCGGAGGCAGGTACGATCGCCCAGACCGGGCCAGTTTTACTGCTCATCAGTTTCGCCTTCTGCGGATGGTATTAGCTGGATGAAGGTCTCGCCCTGCTTGATCATGCCAAGATCGTTGCGCGCCTTTTCTTCGAACGCGTCGAGCCCACTTTGCAGGTCCAGTACCTGGGCTTCGAGTATTCTATTTTTATCTTCCAGCAATCGAAGTTTTTCTTTTTGAATTTCCAGTTCCCTGGATAATTGTACAACCTCGGAAAGACTACCGTCACCAAACCACAATTTATACTGCAATCCGATCAATAAAAGGATTAATACACCGATCAGTATTTTCATAAACTCATCAAGGCGTCAAGCCATTTATAAATTACCAAACGCCGACTTGCCCGGATAAATAGCTGCGCTTCCCAACTGCGACTCGATGCGCAGTAATTGATTGTATTTCGCTACCCGGTCAGAGCGCGACAACGAACCGGTTTTGATCTGACCGGCATTGGTTGCAACTGCCAGGTCGGCGATCGTCACATCCTCGGTCTCGCCCGAGCGATGCGAGATTACCGTTGTGTAGCTGGCCGCGTGCGCCATCGAGATCGCATTCAGGGTTTCACTCAGGGTGCCAATCTGGTTTAGCTTGATCAATATTGAATTGGCAATATGGTTTTCAATGCCGCGCGAAAATATACGGGTATTGGTAACAAACAGGTCATCACCAACCAGTTGAATTCGATCTCCAAGCTTTTTAGTGAGTAAATCCCAGCCTTGCCAGTCACTTTCGTCCATGCCGTCCTCTATGCTAATAATCGGATACTGGTCGACCCAGTTGGCCAGGTAATCGGTAAATTCGGCTGCATCGAAGGATTTATTTTCAGAAGCGAGCCGGTATTTTCCGTTTTGGTAGAATTCTGAACTGGCAACATCAAGTCCCAGGGAAAGATCGTCACCGGCCTTAAAGCCGGCCGCATGAATGGCCTCGAGTATAACTTCAATCGCCTCTTCGTTGGAGGATAGATCGGGCGCAAAACCACCCTCATCACCCACTGCTGTATTCAGGCCTCTTTGCTTCAACACGGATTTCAGCGCATGAAAAACCTCGACACCGTAACGCAATGATTCAGAAAAACTGTCCGCACCCACGGGCAATACCATGAATTCCTGCATATCGACACTGTTATCGGCGTGTGCCCCGCCGTTGATGATATTCATCATCGGCACCGGCAATGTGGTTGCTGATTCACCGCCCAGGTAACGGTAAAGCGGTTGCCGGGCCTGTAGTGCCGCGGCCTGGGCATTGGCCAGTGAAACCGCGAGTAGTGCATTGGCACCCAGATTACGCTTATTGTCGGTACCATCGAGATCGATCATTGCCTGGTCGAGTCCGGCCTGATCGTTGCAGTCCCTGCCCTTCAGGCAATTCATTAATTCATTATTGATGTGCCCCACCGCTTTAGTCACGCCCTTACCGAGATACCGGTTGCTGTCTTTATCGCGTAATTCTATCGCCTCTCGTTCCCCGGTTGAGGCACCCGAGGGTACCGCGGCCCTGCCGACAACACCACTATCGAGGGTTAACTCGGCTTCGACGGTTGGATTTCCTCTCGAATCCAGAATCTCACGTCCGATGATTTTACTAATGCTGGTCATGCTGTCTCCAAAATGGATATAGATCTTGCTACTGGCTAGCTAATAATGCCTGTTCATGCATCGGTGAAGACTTAGCGACCTGATCGAGCGATTTCAATACTTCGAGTAACGATCGCATATCAGACAATGGCCAGGCGTTAGGGCCATCACTCAGCGCTTTTGCCGGATCCGGGTGGGTTTCCATAAACAAACCGGCCACACCGACAGCCACCGCCGCCCGCGCCAGAACCGGGACGAATTCCCGCTGTCCACCCGATACACTGCCCTGGCCACCCGGCAACTGAACCGAATGCGTGGCGTCGAATACTACCGGGCAACCGGTATTGCGCATCACTGCCAGGGAGCGCATGTCGGATACCAGGTTGTTATAGCCGAAGCTGGCTCCGCGTTCGCAAACCATGATTTGCTGATTTCCAGCTTCACGTGCCTTGTTGACTACCTGTTGCATGTCCCACGGTGACAGGAACTGCCCCTTCTTGATATTGACCGGTTTTTGCTGGCGCGCCACATTTTGGATGAAATTGGTCTGCCGGCACAGGAATGCCGGGGTTTGCAGTACATCGACGACACTGGCCACTTCTTCAAGCGGTGTATCTTCATGCACATCGGTCACTACCGGCACCTTAATTTGAGAACGCACTTTTTCCAGAATAGCCAGTCCCTTTTCAATTCCAGGTCCACGAAAACTTGCCGTGCTGGAGCGATTAGCCTTGTCGAATGATGATTTATAGATGAATGGAATCGCCAGGTCTGTACAGATATCGCGTAACTCGGCAGCAACATCGAGCGCCATTTGCTCGGACTCGATCACACAGGGTCCTGCCATCAGGAACAACGGATGATCGAGTCCGACTTCAAAGTCACAGAGTTTCATTGATTTTTGGCCGCATTATATTTAACCGCGGCAGTGATGAAACTGTTAAACAAAGGATGTCCCTCGCGCGGCCGTGAAGTGAATTCCGGATGAAACTGGCAACCGATAAACCAGGGGTGATCTGACAATTCGACCATTTCGACCAGTTCGTTATCAACTGATAAACCCGAAATAACCAGGCCGGCGTCCTGCAGTTTCTGCAGGTAATTATTATTAAACTCGTAGCGGTGGCGATGTCTTTCGTTAACTTGCTCGACGCCGTAGGCTTTTCGTGATGCCGTGCCTGGCACCAGCTTGCAAGTTTGTGCACCCAGTCGCATGGTGCCGCCCAGGTCAGTTGTTTCGTCACGGGTCTCCACCGATCCGTCCAGATCTAACCATTCTGAAATCAGTGCGATGACCGGATCGGGTGTTTTCGGATTAAACTCAGTACTATGCGCCTGTTTCAGACCCAGAACATTGCGCGCAAATTCAATTACAGCAACCTGCATACCCAGGCAAATCCCCAGGTAGGGTAACTGGTTAATGCGCGCATAATTTGCCGCTGCAATTTTGCCTTCTATACCACGACTGCCAAAGCCCCCGGGTACCAGAATTGCATCCAGACCCTGTAAGCATTCGGTGCCATCGGTCTCAATCGAGTCGGAATCGATTCTAACAATGTTTACTTTTGTCCTGGTATGAATGCCGGCATGGTCCAGGGACTCGTTGAGCGACTTATAGGCATCGCTATGATCAACATACTTACCCACAAAACCAATATTCACCTCATTTTCATGCGATTCCAGTGCCTCTACTACCCGGTCCCAGTCGGACAAATCTGCAGGCGGCAGATCGAGAGAAAATCTTTTTGCGACAATATCGTCAAGACCCTGTTCGTGTAATTCCCTGGGAATCTTGTAGATATGATCGACGTCCACCGCAGAGATCACCGCCTCCTCCGAGACATTGGTAAAAAGCGCTATTTTACGCCGCTCCTCTACCGGCACCTCCCTGTCTGCACGACACAATAAAATATCCGGTTGAATACCAATCGAACGTAGTTCCTTAACCGAGTGCTGGGTTGGTTTTGTTTTGATTTCGCCAGCTGCGGGCAGATACGGAACTAAAGTCAGGTGCACGTACAGCACATTGTCGTGACCCAGTTCAAAACCAAGCTGCCGTATTGCTTCCAGGAAGGGTAAAGACTCAATGTCACCGACAGTTCCGCCTATCTCAACCAGCACGATATCGGCGCCCTCGGTACTGTTGAGCACCGAATGTTTGATTTCGTCGGTAATATGGGGAATAACCTGGACCGTTGCCCCCAGGTAGTCCCCCCGGCGCTCTTTCGCAATAACGCTCTCGTAGATACGCCCGGTAGTGTAGTTACTGCTCTGTGAACAGCGGATACCGACAAAACGTTCGTAGTGACCGAGATCCAGATCGGTTTCGGCGCCATCATCGGTGACGTATACCTCGCCGTGCTGAAACGGGCTCATGGTGCCTGGATCGACATTGATATAGGGGTCCAGTTTGATCATATTAACGCTGAGTCCGCGCGCCTGAAGAATGGCTGCCAGCGAGGCAGATGCAATACCTTTGCCCAGTGATGATACAACACCACCAGTAATAAATATGAATCGGCTCATAAGCTCTGAAAAATAAACGTGTGATTTCAGGGTACTTCGAACAAACTATTGTTGCTCGAGTTACCCAGCATAGGTTGGACAGAAACAATAGCAGAAACCCAATTTGAAGACAATCTGCATCGAAGCGAAATAGTTTAGCTATCTCGTATCAGACCCGGAATATCAGGCCAGGACATCAAGGATTTGTCGCGAGTAAAATGGCCCGCTTCGGCGCCGGTAATCCCTCTACTGTTAGTGCATTATTTTCTTTATCAAGGCTATCGCGCAGGGACTCAAATTCCATCCATGGCGTCACTCGTTGTTCATCGGTAGTGGTGGCCGTAATATCTACAATTTTGACATTTGTAAATCCGCAGCGTTGCAGCCAGGCGGCAAGCTCTTCAGCGCTGGGGATAAACCAGACGTTTTTCATTCTTGCGTAACGACCCGGCGGCACCAGGACCTTGCCTTTGCCGCCGTCAATGACCAGGGTTTCGAGGCACAATTCTCCCCCCGGTGTAATCAGGCTTTTTAACTGGTACAGGTGATCGATAGGGCTTTTGCGATGGTATAACACGCCCATCGAAAATACCGTGTCAAACCAGTTCATATCGGCGGGCATGGATTCAATGCCTATCGGTAAAAGATGAATATCGCTCCTCTTTAGATACTTATTCATCGCCTGGAACTGCAGGTTGAATAACACCGACGGCTCGATACCAAGCACAGATTTTGGCGCCAAACTGAGCATGCGCCAACAATGATAGCCATTACCGCAACCGATATCCAGAACGCGTCTATTTTCCAGTGAAGTCAAATGTGGTAACAGCCTTTCCCATTTGAAATCCGATCGCCACTCGGAATCAATCGACAGGTTTGCAAACTGGTAGGGACCCTTACGCCAGGGCATCAGGGCTTTCAATGCCTGAAACAGCGCCTGCGGGTTTTCACAATGCCCTTCTATAGTAATTGCCTGCCGGTCGAAATAGCTGTTGATATCTACTATATCCGGCAACATTGACAGTGCCTCGCTCCAGCGGCGAAAATCACCATGGTGAATAAACCAGCTGCTACGCTGGGACTCGAGCTGCGCAACCCATTGCTTAAAACCTGCATCTCGTAATTGGGAGAACAGTACTTGCATTATTTAATTGCCAGGTATGAGACAAAGTTAAAGGCACGAAAATACTGGTATATCTCACTAAAACCGGCTTCATCGAGGCGTTGCCGATGTACGGTTTCTCGATCTGAAACCAGTACATTTTCCAGCGCAGTACGTTTTTGACTGATTTCCAGATCACTATAGCCCTGGGTCTTCTTGAAGGCCTGGTAGAGCTGCACCATGCGCTCGTTTTCCAGGTTTTCCTCAAATAGCACTTTTTCAGACAACACCAGCACACCACCCGGGTTCAGGCCCTGGTAGATTTTATTTATCATAGCCTGCCGCTTATCCTGCTCGATAAATTGCAAGGTCAAATTCAGTATCACTAATGAAGCATTATGAATTTCAACTTCTTGTATATCCTTACACTGCCAATCGATACTTACGGTATCAGCGTAGCGCCGCCGGCATTTTTTGATCATTGCAGCAGAATTATCGACCGCGATAATCGCACAATCGAGGCCACTGGTCGCTTGCGCTACCAATTGAGTCACTTCACCGAGGGAGCAGCCCAGGTCATAAATATTGCTCGCCTGCTGCGCAAACACATCGGCGTACAGTCCGATCAAGTGCAAAAGCAATTCGTATCCGGGAACTGACCTTGAAATCATATCGCGAAACACCCGGGCGACATCTTCGTTGAATTCGAAAGCTTTTACCTGACTTAACGGTTTGGCAAAAACCTGGTCTTTTACGGATTTATCCGTCATTTAGAACAGATCCCGGGTCCATAAATCGACCAGTTCGCCATCAAGAAAAATCTGCGGCGTTAGCGCCCTTTTCCATGGTGGTATTTTATATTTTTGGAACAGGCGCTTGAGGCGGTGGCTTGCCGGATTAGCGGTACCGGCACGACGCCGAAACTTCAACTTGATCAATTGCCCGGAATCCTTTCGCTTGAGCCGTTGCATGATCGACTGCCTTTCAATCTGCAGTCCGATCGTTTCGATTTTCAGTAGTTGCTGGTTGTTAAAATCATAACTCTCTTCAAGCGACTCAGGGTCGCCATGCGGCACCAGAAACAAACATCGATCATAAATGCGAAAATCATACCCGCTGCCGGTTATCATTGGCATCGCGTCATTTCGGGTTTTTAACTGCTCGATTAACTGGTTCAGCCTTGACTGAGGTAAACTCGCGTGGTCGAAGTGTTTGAGCCAATATCGGATCACATTTTTTTGGCGCGAGCGCGAAAGTTCACCCAAATCAACAATAGACAGGCAATCAGGCCTACCGGGGTTGCGCTGCAGATTCTGGAGATCCTGCGCTCCCAGTTCATCGAGAGCATGCTGGGTTTCTACCTGAATCGAGACCACCGACCGAATAGACTCCAGGTATCCGGGCCACCTCTCTTTTAACAACGGCATTACATGGTGGCGTAAATAGTTTCTGTTAAAGCGGTCAGAGACATTGCTTGGGTCGTCAAACCATTGAAGCCGGTGCACACTGGCATAAGATGATAGTGCTTCTCCTGGAACCTCGAGTAGCGGTCTCAACAATATCGACTGGCCGATGGGCCGAGATTTGGCAATACCGCGCAATCCGGCGCTACCGGACCCTCGCAATGCATTGAGTAAAAATGTTTCGGCCTGATCGTCGGCATGATGAGCGGTAAGTAGACAGTCATTTTTTGTTAACCACTGCTCGAAAAGTGCATAACGCGCTTGCCTCGCCTTCGATTCGAGGTTGCTAGCCTTTGAGTCCAGGTTTAAGTGGCTGGTCTTGATTGTCAGATTATATTGGTTCGCCCGGGTCCGACAGAAAGTCTCCATTTCCTGCGCCATTGCCTGCAAACCGTGATTGACATGCCAGACAAGAACCTGGTATTTATGCGAACCTGAAGCCAGTAAATGTAATAAAACCGAAGAATCGAGACCGCCACTATATGCCAGCACTACGCGATCAATATCTTTGGGAATACAGTCGAGACAGCTTTCTAACTGCGTAGCGGGTATTGACATGGGCTTCAAAGTTTGCAGGAGAGCGCCTGCGTAGACAAGATTAGTTATCTATATACCGACCATAATTCATTAGTTTTTGATACCTCTGGTCGAGTAATTTATCAATGCTGACCGATTCCAGCATTTCGATATTTTCAATCAAGTTGTGCTTTAATGTCTTCGCGATCTGGTCGTAATTGCGGTGTGCCCCACCCAGCGGTTCAGCGATGATATTGTCTATCAATTCTAGACCCATCAAGCGTTCAGCCGTTATACCCATTGCCTCGGCGGCCTGGGGAGCCTTATCGGCGCTCTTCCACAGAATAGTCGCACAACCCTCGGGTGAAATAACTGAATAGGACGAATATTGGAACATATCGACTCTATCCCCGATACAGATTGCGAGCGCACCCCCGGAACCACCTTCACCGATAATGGTGCAAATCACCGGGGTCTTAAGGTCTGCTAATGCATATAAATTACGCGCTATGGCTTCACTTTGACCACGCTCTTCCGCTCCGATTCCCGGATAAGCGCCGGGGGTGTCAACCAGCGTAATCAACGGCATTTTGAATTTTTCAGCCATTTTCATCAGGCGCAATGCTTTTCGGTAACCTTCGGGTCGTGCCATGCCAAAATTTCTCTTAATCTTTTCTTTCGTGTCACGTCCCTTTTGTTGCCCGATTACCATCACCGGTTTGCCATTCA
>JAPUFZ010000365.1 GCA_027293245.1 Gammaproteobacteria bacterium | reverse complement strand
TATTCTCTTGAGAATCAAGTTCTGTTTGAAAACCTGCAGAGACTGGTAGGTTCCTAGGGTCGAGATCAGGGTTGCCGCCAGACTTATTACCAGGGCGGCTTGTGCAGCAGTTGCCCACAACCTGCCGGTGTCGGACTTGATCCGAAGATCGCAACTGCGTAACACACCAACCACCTGCCAGGGATAAATAATCAATTTTACGACGACGAAGTAAACCAGTACCGCTGTGGTAACCGCAATTTCATTCTCGACATAGGGTGGGAATATAAATCGCTCCAATAAACCAAGCGCTAAAAACAAAACCACCAGATTTACCCAGAATGCCTGGGGCAAGGAAAGTTTTCCGCGCCAATGTCGTTTTATGTAATTTATCAAGTTCATTTTCAGGTTAGTTTATAATGCCGGCTGAATGACAACCAGGGAAAATCCATATAATGAAATTTTTTACCGGAAACCAGATAAATGACCGAATACTTTAATCTTGGTAACCACAGTCAGCCGATAACAACCCATTCGAAAGCCGCGCAAAGCTGGTTCGACCGTGGTCTGATCTGGTGCTATGGCTTCAATCAAGAAGAAGCAGTGCGTTGTTTCGACAAGGTCATAGAATGTGATCCTGAATGCGCGATGGGTTACTGGGGTCTGGCCTATGCTTCCAGCTCATTTTATAACAAACCCTGGGCCTGGTTCGACGGCGATGAGCGTAGCCTGACACTGGCAAACTGTTATGAGCTTACCCAAAAAGCCCAAAACCTGAGTTCCGCTACCAGGCCGGTTGAACAACAGTTGATAATGGCATTAAGCCAGAAGCATCAGGCCGCCCAGGCCGATGATATTGCCGTCCCGGAGGCATGGGAGCGCGACTATAGTCTCAGCATGCGTTCAGTACTCGATAACCACCCCGACGACCTGGACGTGATTTGCCTGACCGCCGAATCGATGATGAACCTGACACCCTGGAAACTATGGGATGTTGCCAAAGGCGTGCCGGCAGCAGAAGCACTGACCGGGGAATCCATCGCGCTACTCGAGCATGGATTAGCGCTCACCAGGAAAAATGCGCAGCCGCCTCATCTCGGTATTCTTCATTTTTATATTCACGCGCTGGAAATGTCACCCCGGCCCGAAAAAGCACAAACCGCGGCAAACCAGTTACGCGGTCTTTGCCCGGACAGTGGCCATTTACTGCATATGTCAACCCATATCGACATACTATGTGGGGACTATGCCCGGGTAGTCGAAGCCAATAACCGCGCGATCAAAGCCGATTTAAAATATATCGAACGACGTGGTAAACAGGAATTCTACATGATTTCCTGTATGCACGACCATCACTCGAAAATGTATGGTGCGATGTTCCTGGGGCATTTTAAGTCAGCGATGGAAGCCGCACGGGGCATTCGCTCAATAATTGACGATGACATGCTGACAACCGGTTCGCGTTATCTGCGATCGACACTCGAAGCCTATTACTCGAGTAAGGTACATGTACTGGTGAGATTTGGCCTCTGGCAACAAATTGTCGATGAACCACTGCCGGCGAACCAGGACCTCTACCCGATTACTACCGTATTACTCTATTACGGCAAAGGCATTGCACACGCGGCGCTGGGCGACATATCCAGTGCCCGGAAATGCAAGACAAGATTTGATCAATTGCATGCGTCTGTACCGGACTGGCATATTATCGCCAACAACCCAACCACTGCGGTGCTTGACGTCGCCGCGGCAATGCTCAATGGTGAACTCGAGTATCATGCCGGAAATCATGCGCCGGGTTACAGCTATTTAAGACAAGCCTGCAATCTCAGTGATAACCTCGCCTATTCCGAACCCTGGCCGTGGATGCATCCGCCACGCCATGCACTCGGTGCCCTGCTGCTCGAACAGGGTCATGTTGAAGAAGCGATGCAGCACTACCAGGACGACCTTGGAATCGATAATACGCTCCCCCGTAGCCACCAGCATCGGGACAATATCTGGGCCCTGCATGGCTATGTGGAATGCCTGAAAAGACTAAACCAGGCCGACCAGCTCGAAAGCTTCCAGCGAAAACTAAACCAGGCCATGCTGGTCGCAGACATGCGTATCGATTCTTCCTGCTGCTGCCGAAAAAACACCTTCACCGACGGTTAGTTATCACTTACAGGTATTATCCCAATCTCTAAAAATTGGCCCGCTGTATTCGCCTCGAATAATTCGAGTTCTTGCATCATCCCAGAGTCTTTTCCAAACCATGGGATCTTTCAGTTCGAGCCCTGGGTTTGATTGACTACGCGCCACAAAACCCGGGAATGCGGGTCTACCACTCGGCTGACCAGCAGGGTGGTACCTTAAATCAACACTCCAACGCAGTCGATCTGAATGATTAGGCAGTGAACAATGGATATTTTGCTTGTGAAAAATAACCAGCCCGCCTCGTTTCACAGGGAGCGGCATCCCTTTTCGTCCGTTGATGATTGACTCTGGTATGGTTGGCTCGCGCGCAATTTCACCTGGCTGGTGGCGCTTTGGGCCTTCTCGATGACTACCCGGAATCGATACCAGGCATCCATTCTCCTCGTCTGCGTCGGTTATTGCCACCCAGACGGTTACCTGATTGGTGTCATCGGCCTCCGGCAGTACCGCGACAGTGTCCTGATGCCAGGTAGTGACTCCTATGTTCGAATGTGCAATATTTTCCTCATCGAGCGCTTGTTGCGGTGGTTTGATGCGCATTTGCAAAACCGGACTGGAACAGATCTCAGACCCGATAATAGCCTCGACTACATCCAGTATCTTGTCATTCCGCAATAACCAGAAAACGGCGGGACCGGAATGTACATGGTATTTATCTGCCTCGACTTTTCCGTTCACCAGGGGCAAGGAAATATTGAAATCATCCACACAGTCGGGACAGGCCGACAAGGTCAGGGCAAATCGCTCGGCGAAGCCATATTCTTCAAACTTTGATGGAATGCGGCCCTGTTGAAACAGCATTTGACATTTTGCACCAAGCAATTCCGCATACTCCTGCTCGAGCGGCGCAATATCCTGATCATCCAGAACATGGTCGATCACCAGAAACCCGTTTTGATCAAACCCGTCGAGTTGATTTTTTGTCAGCATTTGCTTCTCCTAATCCTGGGCGGACGATTCGCGAGCTATCACTTCTATCCCCATTACTTCCGGCTCGCTATCAACCAGGTATTCGGGAAACCCCGGTGCTCTCAGGTCAACGGCACAGTCATCTTCAAGGCGCTTCACTACCATCGATGACCAGGCGCGTGGTCCATATCGTTTCAGCCCATCTTTCATGATCGCCACACATAATGGTGACAATTCAAGAGGAATGTCGTACTTTTTGCCCAGTTCATCAAACAGGACCAGGTCTTTCACCTCATGGTCCAGAGTAAAGTTGATGTTATAGCTACCGTTCAGAATTACCTGCCCTTCAGTTTCATGAACGAAAGAATTACCCGAAGATATCCTGATGGCTTCGTATGCCACGGATAGATCAATCCCGGCCTTCTTCGCAACCATAAATGCCTCGCCGGTCGATAGTAGCTGTACACCTGCCAGATAGTTGGTCGCGACTTTCATAATGGATGCGGTACCTAGTGGTCCGGTATGAAGAATCTGCCGACCAACAATTTTCAATATGGGCATTACCCTATCAAAAGCCGATCGCTTGCCGCCTACCAGTATCGCTATATTTCCGGTAGCCGCTCGATGGCATCCACCTGACACCGGGCTGTCCAGGGCTTCGGCACCTTTGGCCCGTACTAGCTGACCCAGCCTTTTCACTTCATCCGCATCGGATGAACTCATTTCCATCCAGACCTTGCCCTCGGACAAACCAGCGATGACGCCTTCGTCTTCTTCCATGACGCTCGCGGAAATTTTTGGAGATGGCAGGCAGGTAATAACAACATCACATTTTTCGGCCAATACTTTTCCGCTTTCGACAGTACTCGCACCCCTGGTCAGGAGATCATCTACAACGGCCTGGTCTATGTCTCTAACAGTCAGGTCAAAGCCATTCCTCAGAAGACTGCCCGCCAATTTCGCGCCTACGTGACCGAGGCCTATAAAACCAACTTTCATTTGAGATCACCATTCGAGTTTGCGAATTAGTCACATCATATGCTTATCACAGCCAAAATAAAAATGAATTCTTAGTGGTCTATGGGGTAAAATAATTTGTGGCTATAACCGCTCTACCGGAATTCAAATCTATGAAATATCAATTGCCCCCACTGAATGGATTGCTCGCTTTCGAGGCGGCAGCACGGAATGAAAATTTTGCGCGGGCCGCAGAGGAACTAAGTCTTTCCCAGGCCACGATAAGTCACCGGGTCAGGATGCTGGAGAAACACCTGGGATATTCGTTGTTCGAGCGATTGCCTCGCGGGCTTAAACTCACCGAATCCGGGAAAGCATACGTACCATCGATTCGCACAGCTTTTGAGCAAATCTATTCCTCCACTGCTGGTATTTTTGGACGCATAGGAACTGGCTCTCTAACGATACGCGCGCCTGTTTCGTATGCTTCTCTTTGGCTCAGCCCTATGATTGATCATTTTCTAAAGTTATACCCGGGTATAAGCCTGCGATTGATATCGTCGGTCTGGGCAGATGAGCTCGCCTCTGATGAGACAGATATTGATTTTCGATTAGGCTATGGGAACTGGGAAAACTGCAAATCGGAAATGATTCTTAAAGAAGTTGTAATTCCTGTTTGCAACCCTCGCCTTCTCAATCAAAAATCAAATGCATTTAAACAAGTTAGGGAATTGGCAGAATTTCCGTTGATTCATGTGATGGGAATCGAAGATCTATGGATCAAGTATCTTGCACTGGCTGATTTGAAAATTGATATCGATCGCCGCGACATCCGAGTCGATTCCGTTGTCTCTGCCCTGGAAATCGCATCATCGAGCGATCGAATTGCACTACTCCAAAAACATTTTATAAGACCTTTTCTAGAATCAAACAGGCTAGTCGTCCCGATAAACATCGAAATGGAAATCGAACAGGCGTTATATCTCGTTCAACCACAATCAGAGGCCACACTAATTCCAGAAGCAATACTATTCAGGGAATGGCTGGTCGAATACCTGGCTGATACGAACGATTTAGGTACTGGATTTGCACAATAAGGGTCACTATAATCGCAGCACTTTTCCGAATCACTAATCCACAAGAAGACCATCCAATGCCCAAACTAACCACTGTATACTGGCGCGATATCCCCGCCCAGGTGATTGCCAAAGAACGCCGTGAAAATGCTAAACTGGTGTTGACCGAACGATTCGCATTAGCCATCGACAGGGCGGCGATGCGTGCCAAAATGGCCGCTACTGACGCTTATCTCGAACAGTGGCGGCAGGAATCAGTCAAATGCGGCAATGATTTGCAGGCCAGTGTTGAAGCAGCCGCAGCCAAACTCGAGCAGGCTTATGATGATGATCGTCTCACCGAACTGGTCCGTCGTGGGGGCGTCGAAGCCGATTAAGATAATCCGGCTGCTACGGGTCGAGCGCGCGAATTAAATCTTTGCCTTCGCTGCGGGAATTGTTGACCGTGGTATTGACGGCGTAATATTGATACTGGGGTGAAGTATTGCTCAACAGGCTATCGGCTTCGCCTGTATTTTCCGTGCTGCAGTTTAACCATTTCGAATAGTCCGGCCGGGATATATGCACCGGCATGCGATGATGGATTTTCGCTATCGCGTTTTTGGCTTCGGTGGTAATAATCGCGCAGGACTGGATTTCATTGCCGTCGCCATCTTGCCAGTGTTCCCAGATACCTGCCATCGAAAACAGCCGGTGATCGATATGGCAGCAATAGGGTTGTTTGCGACCGTTCTCGAGTCGCCATTCATAATATCCGCTGGCTGGAATCAGGCACCGGCGACGACGGTAGGCATGCCGAAACGAGGGCTTTTCCGCCACGGTCTCGGCACGAGCGTTAAACATTCGATTACCCATGGTTAAATCCTTTGCCCAGGAAGGTATCAGTCCCCAGCGGAAAAAAGTCATGCCCTGGTCGGTACAGGCTATCACCGGCGTGGTCGGAGCGATGTTATAACGAGGGCTAAAAATATCGGGCGGCGCCTCATTATAGTGCTCCATAATATCCTTGACGTCGGTGTCTAGAAAAAATCGACCACACATAGGCTAATCTGTTCCCATTATCCTGTTAATTTATGCAGGTAGTAATCATTCAAACCTGCTTCGAATAAAATATACCGCAACCAGCCCACAAAAGCCGCATAATACCGCATCCTCAAATCTAAGGAGCCTCTGAGTAATTCATGAATCAACATCTGTTCGCTAAAATACCGGAGCGCCGGACCGTCCAGCTCATCGTTGCCAATAGTCTGGCTAAAGCTGGCCCCATGAGCGAAGCGATTGCTTTGGGTCTTAGCTGCGATTGACGCCTTGATCTGGACGGTCCGACGTATCGGCATTTTAGCTTCACATCTGAATGACTCAGAATTAATCAGAGGCTCCTTAAAGTTTCGATGAACCTGGTAACCGCAAAAAATCTCTATCATAGCTTAGGCGACCAGCCCCTGCTGGATTCTACCGGCCTGGTTATCGAAACCGGCGAACGTATCTGCCTGGTC
>JAPUFZ010000364.1 GCA_027293245.1 Gammaproteobacteria bacterium | reverse complement strand
CGCTCATGACCTACCATGAGAGCGCTGCTTCGGCCTGCCGGACAAATTAAGCGATGAATCTATAGTAGCCGTTGTGGTCCTGCATCAGGGCCGCCATATTTCGGAATATGATCGGATAGAGTTTTGTGCTGCCGGACTGGCAAAATTCAGAATACCGCAGACAATAATATTCGAGAAGTCTCTACCAAAAACCTCGGTAGGGAAAATCCACAAACATCTCATCCGCAATGCCCTGGTTGCACCATAATGATTTTGAGGGAACTGGTTAGTCGTTAGTTTTTATAAACCAGGGGCCTCTCGAATCGTGCCTTCTGGTTGATGATACGGTATACGGTTATTCCCTGGAAGAGTGGCAAACGCCGGTGTATATTCTATAGTCTGCTACAGGTAATAAATTTCAGTAACACTCGATATACCCTTGACTGGAGGCAATATGGAAACTTCGACCATCGTCGTACTCGTTATTTTAGGCGTTCTCGCAATTTATATCATTTCAATCTTTAATAAACTGGTGGCGTTAAGCAATCGGTTCAAAAATGCTTTTTCCCAAATTGAGGTGCAGCTTAAACGCCGCTACGACCTGATCCCGAATCTGGTAGAAACCGCAAAAGGGTATCTGAAACATGAGCGGGAAACGCTCGACGCGGTTATACAGGCGCGTAATGGCGCATCTGCTAGCCTGAGCGCCGCGCAGCAAAAACCGGGCGATGCATCGGCCATGCAAGGCCTGGGGCAGGCCGAGGGTAACCTGGCCGGCGCATTAGGTCGGTTTAATGTTTTGGTCGAGGCTTACCCTGATTTAAAAGCTAACCAGAACATGATGCAGCTCACCGAAGAGCTGACCAGTACAGAAAACAAGGTGGCATTTGCGCGGCAGGCATTTAATGACCAGGTGATGCAATACAATATTTTCAAGCAATCCTTCCCGCAAAATACATTTGCCGGGCTATTTGGTCACGCCAGCGATGCGAGCCTGCTCGAGTTTGAAGATAGTGCGGAAATTCAGGCCGCACCCAAAGTTTCTTTCTAGAATTTTTTATTAATCCTGTTTTATTTTGAATTTTTTTGAAGCACAGGACAAAGCCCGAAGAAATACCAGTCGGCTTGTGCTGCTGTTTATCCTCGCGGTCGCCGGGCTAATTTTCCTGACCAACCTGTTATTGCTGGGCATTTTCGTCTATAGCAAAACCGGTCAACTCGATTTTTCCCTCGATACGCTACAGAACTACTACTCCTGGCAAGTTTTTGCTGGTGTAACGATTGGCATCTGCCTGCTCATTTTCTGTGGCAGCCTGTACAAAACCATGTCGCTGTCCGGGGGTGGTACTACGGTTGCCGAAATGCTCGGTGGCCGACTGATACCGCAGGGTACCCGCGACCCGCGCGAAAGACAGCTGCTTAACGTGGTCGAAGAGATGGCCATTGCGGCCGGTATGCCGATACCCAAGGTTTACCTGATGGACGAATCATCGATAAACGCCTTTGCAGCTGGTCTGTCGCCCGCTGACGCCGTGATAGGTGTCACTCGCGGCACCCTGACACGCCTGAGCCGAGATGAACTCCAGGGTGTCATAGCGCATGAATTTAGTCATATATTCAACGGTGACATGCGCCTCAATATTCGTTTAATCGGCATACTGCATGGTATTTTACTGATCGGAATGATTGGCTATTTTGTCTTGCGTTCATTGCGTTACTCGAGAAGATCAGGCAGCAGCAAAGGCGGCGGTGGAATGGCCGCGATTGCCGCACTGGGAGTCGGGTTAATGGTGATCGGTTATATCGGAACCTTTTTTGGGCAATGGATAAAAGCGGTCGTGAGCCGCCAACGCGAATATCTGGCCGATTCGTCCGCGGTTCAATTTACCCGAAATAAAGACAGTATCGCGGGCGCCCTGAAAAAAATTGGTGGCGCCAGTGCCGGCTCGTTTATCGAATCCCCCACGGCACTGCAATATAGTCATGCCTATTTTGCCAATGGCATTAGTAGTTTCTGGCAGTCTTTGTTTGCCACCCATCCCCCACTGGAAAAACGCATCAGGAGAATTGAACCGAACTGGGATGGAAAATTTCTTGCCTCCGAAGCCAGTACGCCAGTAGCACCGGATCCGGTCCAAACGCCATCATCCGGCATCGAAAAATTTGCAGTAACCGCGGCTATCTTAAGCTCGGCGGAACAAGCCATCAGCCAAATCGGCACGCTCAATGAGGAAATTATTGATTATGTACATCAACTCATCATAGCGATGCCTGCAACACTCAGAAGCGCTGCACAGGACGCTTTTAGCGCACGCGCATTGATATACGCAATCTTGATCCACAATCAAAAAAATCAAAAAGCGGTCTGGTCATTGTTAAAGCAACATGCCGATGCGAGTATGCCGGCACTCACCGAGAAATATTTACCCGAGCTTACCAATCTGGATGAGAAATTTAGATTGCCGTTACTGGATCTCTGCATTAATGCGTTGCGGGAATTGTCGATCAACCAATTTATTCAATTCAAGCGGACCGTACATCAGATTATTATCGCGGATAAATCGATCGACCTGAAGGAATGGATTATTCAGCGGCTGGTGATACAGCAACTCGATCAGCACTTTGGATTCCGTAAGCCGGCGAAACCAAAACATGCCAGTCTGGATGGGGTTAAAAGCGACGTCGAAATACTGTTGGCGCTGATCGCTTATGTGGAACACAAAGACGATGATGAAGCCAGGGCCGCGTTTGATTCTGGTGCCGGGGAAACAGGCGTCGACAGGCTTGAAATGCCTTCCAGGCAGGATTTTAAACTCGAATCGCTCAACCGTTCGCTGGATAATCTGATGCAACTCAGGCCGCTGGTTAAACCCAGGCTATTGAAGGCCTGCGTCGCAATAATATTGACAGATGGCAAACCAACAACCAGAGGTATCGAACTGGTCCGCACCATTTCGACCTGCCTGGACTGCCCGATGCCGCCAATCCTGATCTGATAGTGGACCCGACCTAGAACAGTATAATGACTTTTCGAGGCCTGCTAATGACCGGCTTTCTGCGCCTGTTCGGCATCTTGCCGTTGCGCTTCAGCCTGGCCGTGGGAGCTGTACTTGGCAGCCTGCTTTACCGGACCCCCAATCGCAATTTACGCCTGGCCAGACGCAATATCGAACTGTGTTTGCCGGAACTTGAGCCTGCCAAGCAAGAATTACTGGTGCGCGACAGCCTGCGATCGATGGCGCAGACTTTTCTTGAGCTTGGCTGGTTCTGGTACCAGAAGCCGGAGCGAATATATGGTTTGATCCGAAAAATTCACGGCCTCGATGTTTTCGAACAGGCCTGTGAATCGGGTCAGGGTGTGCTGCTGGTCGCGCCGCATCTGGGCTGTTGGGAGCTAATGGGCCAATACCTGCCCACGCGCATTGAAACCGTCATCTTATACAAGAGACCCCGCGACCGGGGTGTTGAGCAAGTGATTGTTCAAGGACGCGAACGCACCGGCGTGAAGTTGATTCCAGCTGATGGCAGAGGCGTGCGTCAGCTGTTTCAGGCGATCCGCAAGGGTCAACTGGTCGGCATCCTGCCCGATCAGCAACCGAAAGCGGGCCAGGGTCAGTTTGCGCCTTTTTTCGGTATCGAGGCGCTGACCATGGTGTTGCTTTCCAAACTGGCGCAAAAAACCGATTGCAAGGTATTGTTTGGCTGGGCCGAGCGCTTACCGGGAGGCGCCGGTTACGACTTTCATTTCAGTGCAATAGCGACGCAAATTTCAGACCCGGATCTGCGGGTTTCCGTCACCGCGCTTAACCAGGGTGTCGAGCAGTGTGTACGCCAATGCCCGGCCCAATACCAGTGGGGCTACAAACGCTTCGGCATCCGGCCAGATGGTGAATCACCATTGTATGACGACTTGTTATAGATCATAAAGGATATTGAACTGCAGAGAATCTACTTCATCACGAATAACATACTCACCACGAAGTTCCATTCTCGAATTTACCGAATAACCCAGGCCCACGCCGAGCATCAGGCCACTATCATCGCCAATATCCAGTCCTAAGCGCGCCAACCAGCCAAATTTTCCGCCAAGGGACCCATCAACTACATAAGTTGCCCAGATACCGGAACTATCTCCCGAAAAACCATAATCCATATAACCAAATTCTACCGAGCTATGCACACCCTCCATCAGGTTAATCTGATTTAAGTTGTAAGCACCAAAAAACTGGTAACCGATTTCATCACTGACAGGTCCACTAACTGAGTTAGTAGAAATGCCGCCACCCATCGAAAACTTGTTTTTATCCAGCAAGGGTTGGCTTTCATCAGCAAACACTGGTGTAACCCACGCGCAAGATAGTAATATAAAAGCAGCCGGATACAGGTGTGTATTACGCATCATTTATGACCTTTGTTATTGAGCTTGTAGCTATTTCGGAGGCATCTTAAACACAGTCACACCCACGATCAAGGAAGACTTATGCGGAGTTTGTCACAATCCGTTGAGTAGACAAATTCAGGGAGTACATTACCTGGTTCTTCACCGATCTTCGTGACTTTCGGGAACCAATTGAATTAACCATTGTACTCCCGTTATTATTCAGCTAACCGGAACCATGCCTCCGGTATGGCAATCAGGCGATTATATTCGCCGCAATTACCAGAATGACGCCGATAACTATGAACATTAGTATCAGGACACCGATTTGTATCGCCGTTGATTTATCGTCGTTGTCTACCATTGATCTGTCCCTCGTCTGCAGAGAGGGCCGACAATATCGTTGGGTGCCTGGCGCAGTATTGACCTAGATCAAGAATTACAGATGTAGTCGTCTATTTGATTATCGATAAACTACCACTGGATCACCCAGGATAGCAAGGTCCGGCTCGACTCCGAGCCCGGGTAACTCGGGTGCGCTAAAACAACCTTCAATATTACGGGCCCCCTGTCCTGGTGCCGTATCGACTGCGACCATCTCCTGGCAGGACCAGACACCAGGGCAGGAAGGTTGCGGTATAGTCTGGGCCAGGTGCGCACAGCTGGTATCAGCAAGCACGCTACCACCGGTGTCCATAATCAGCATTGCGATACCGGTCTGCAGGCAAAAATCACGAATCTGTCTGGCCCTGGTCAATCCGCCGACACGGTTGATCTTGATATTCACCAGTTCGGCGATTCCCTCGGACTGGATACGCACTAAATCGTTGTAGTCGCGCAGTGCCTCGTCGATACAAATCGGATGGCTAGTCTGGCGACGAACCTGCGCAATTTCATCCAGCGTCTCGCAGGGTTGTTCAAACCAGGAGCTAATACCTGAAACAGCGTTCATCACCGTGATCGCTTCGTATGGCAACCAGGCACGATTAACATCATAAAACATGGTTTCACCTTCGCGCTCGTCATCGGACAGCAGGTTGATGCGCTTGATATCCATCGCTACATTCGCACCTACCTTACAGGAATGTACGCGGTATCCCAGGTCCCGAAAGCGTTGTACTTCATCGAGCATTTCCTGTGGTGAACCAGTGGAAATACTTGAAGCGATGGGAACCGGGTCGGGCTCGCGCCCACCCAACAGTTCACAAATCGGCAGGTTTGCCGATTTACCGGCAATATCCCAGCAGGCGATATCGATCGCCGATTTGACATATGGATGTCCGGGTAGCGCCAGATCCATGCTGCGATTAATCGAATCGGTGAGCCGGGGATCCCGGCCGATTAAAAGCGGCGCGAGTTCATCGATACCGGCCCTGATGCCCTTACCGAAAGCCGGCAGGTAGGTTACACCCCAGGGGCAACCCTCACCCCAACCCGAGATGCCTTCATCGGTATCGATTCGCACAATCGTCGAATCGAGGCACTCAAACTTGAGTCTGCCACCCGACAGGTAATAGGGTTTGTGTAGGGGCAAGTCGAGTTGCCAGACTGAGATGCAGTTTATTTTCATTTTTCACTAACTCAACGACGAGGTGTAAAATTAATGAGTGATCGTATAAGCTTGAAACATACTGTCTGGCGATTCGGGTTGTTAAACACTAAGGAGCCTCTGATCAATTCGTAAACTCGTATGTTACGCCTAAAATATCCAGTTTTTCGTTGAAAACCTTCGCAATAGCCGGCTATTGTGTGCGATTTCCGCCTTAAACATGAATATTTTAGATCGCAATATACTTCGTCCAGAATTAATCAGAGACTCCCTGATTAAATCATGATCAATAGTCAACTGGAAATAACACAATGAACAATGCGCAAAGGGTTTGGCACAGCCTGATTACCAATAGTGTCGACAAGGTGACTTACCTGCCCTGTAATAAACTCAATAACCTGATGCAGCACGTACCGGACAATATTGAGATCTGGAATATTACCAAAGAATCTGTTGGCCTGGGGCTTTGCTTTGGACGCAGCCTGGCCGGAAAACGATCGGCGATGATGATCCAGAATACGGGCCTGGGAAACCTGGTGACCGAGCTTTACACCATGCAAAAGCTGTATGCGGAGGCGCTGCCAATATTTGTTTCCTGGCGCGGATACTATCAGGAACCGATTGAGGCCCAGATCATATTCGGCAGCAAGGTGGAAGATTTACTCCAGGCCATAGAGGTCGAGTACAGCATTCTTAAATCCGCGGATGATCTGCAGGGTTTAGATGCAGATATTGCGCGGTGCTTCGAAACCAATAAGCTAAAGGTTTACTTGATATCGCCGCAACTCTGGGAAACCAATAGCGCCGACTACCACGTTTTTGGTGAGCCTGTAATTAAACCGGTTTCGGTTGCGGCGGAGGGTTACACTGGTACACCAACGGGAACTCGAATTGATGCTATCCGGGTAATAATGGATGCTATTGGGGCGGATGATATTGTGGTCTCCCAGATCGGCTTTCCATCCAAGGAACTGTACAACACCTCGGACCGTGATCTTAACTTCTATATGCTCGGTGCTCTCGGCTCCGCCACGGAGGTAGGCATTGGCCTTGCTGAAGAAATCAGGCACCGCCATGTTTACGTCATCGATGGAGATGGATCATTTTTCTTCAATCCCAATCAATTGCTCGACATCGCTACCTTTGACCCGGAAAATCTCACCATTATTTGCCTGGATAATGGTAGTTGGGGGTCCACCGGCAGTCAGCCTACATTGAGCTCGAAGGGCGTAAACCTGAGCGCAATCATTCGATCTATGGGTGTTAGTAGTAGCATCATGACCGATGACGATGATCAATTTGCTGCTGCGCTTAAAGATAAACTACGATTTGTGCATTACATGATCCGCGCTGGTAATGATAAGGCCGGTGGCGAGATACCGCTTAAAGCGCTGGATATTAAAAATCGTTTTATGCGGGCTGTTTAGGAGAGATGTGAATGATAAAACCGATACCCGATTCCATGACCGCGGTCCTGTTAACCGGACACGGAGGCTTCGAAAAACTCGAGTACCGTGACGATGTCAAGGTACCGGTGCCGGGAGTTGATGAAGTTCTGATACGTGTGGCTGCGGCTGGTGTTAATAATACCGATATCAATACGCGCATCGCATGGTACTCGAAGAGCGTCACCACCGATACCAATGCCGGCGGAGCATCCGGTTTTGAAGTAGCAGATGATAAAGACGGTAGCTGGTCGGGTGAAGCGCTCGAATTCCCACGAATTCAGGGTGCTGATTGTTGCGGTCAAATAGTCGCAACCGGTAGCCAGGTTGACCCGGGCAGGGTGGGCGAGCGGGTGCTGGTACGTCCCATTCAAACCACCTATGCGGGAGGTATCGATTTTGCCTGCCAGACATTTGGATCAGAATATGACGGTGCATTTGCGCAATATGCAAAAACCGCGTCGGTCGATGCGCTGACGATAGACAGTAATCTCACTGATATAGAACTGGCGTCTTTCCCCTGTGCCTATGCAACAGCCGAAGGCATGCTGGAACGCGCGAGTGTGAGCGCAGAAACAGTGTTGATTACCGGTGCCTCGGGTGGTGTTGGTTCCGCAGCGGTGCAACTGGCCATACGGCGCGGTGCAAAGATCATCGGAATTGCGTCTAGTACCAAGGCTGATGAAGTGCGAAGCCTGGGTGCCGATCAGGTCATAGACCGGAATAGCGACCTGGTAAGTGAACTTGGAAAAGACTCGATCGACGTTGTCGTCGACCTGGTTGCCGGTCCGCAATGGCCACAATTGCTCGATGTTTTAAAACGCGGCGGTCGTTACGTGACCGCGGGCGCTATTGCGGGCCCGATAGTGGAACTGGATGTACGCACACTTTATCTGAAGGATTTATCGTTTTTTGGCTGCACCTTTCAGCATAAATCAATATTTGAGAACCTGGTTGGTTATATCGAACACGGTGAAATTCAACCGCTGGTTGCCGGTTCTTATGCGCTCGAGGATATCGTCCAGGCACAGCAGGATTTTATTGCCAAGAAACACACCGGTAAGTTGGTATTAGTGCCACCCCAGTAGGATTAAATTCTTTTCAAACCGCTCGAAGGCGCCTGTGGTGAAGATGTGCTATTGTTAAAATTCTGCCAGGGCAGATCGTTAATATCAGGAATAACAGGTGTAGTAATGACAATGTTGGTGCGGTTTTTCTGGGTTACAATTTTTATAATGGCATTGCAGGCTTGCTCGGGCATAACGGTTAGCCAGGACTATGATCAGGCCTTTGATTTTTCAGGGCTGAAAACCTTTTCATGGAAGCCTAATGAAAACAATGAATATGGTCTGATAGACAATGACCTGGTCGATAAACGCATCAGGTCGGCGATTGAAGTTAATTTGTTAGCGAAAGCTTATCAACAGATCGATTCCGGGCAACCTGATTTTTTCATCAGCTATCACATGACGGTTGAACAGAAGGTAAGTACCAGTAATGTTAGCACCGGGGTTTCGATCGGGCGTTCCTCACGCGGTAGTTACGGTGGTATTGGCGTCGGTATTGGTACAGGGGGAACTGTCAGGACTTACGATCAGGGCACCCTTTTGATCGATGTGACTGGATCTTCGAGTGGCGAGTTAATCTGGCGAGGTATCAGTACCCAGATCGTTTCCGAACACTCGAACCCGGAAAAATCCACAGAAAATGTAAACGCGACAGTAGAAAAAATGCTGCAGCAGTTTCCGCCAAAATAGTTACATCATGGCTTGACCCGGTACCGGCATGACGAGACCCGGTATCGGGATGGCGGCCCCTCGAATCTCACCAGATATATAGTTTCCTATGACAGACTCTTGTGTGACTCCGCGTAGAGCCATCATCGCATTTGCCCTCGGCACTTTGTTCTTTGGCTATGCCTTTGTTCAGCGTGTTTCACCAAGCGTAATGACTAATGAGTTAATGCGCGATTTCAGCGTGGGTGGCGCTGCCCTTGGATCACTGTCGGCGTTTTACTTTTACGCTTACGCATCCATTCAGTTGCCGGTTGGCATGCTCACCGATCGCTATGGACCGCGCAAGCTGATGAGTTTTGCAGCGGGTCTTTGTGCCATTGCCTCGGTTGGATTTGCCTTGAGTGATTCTCTGCTGACCGCGTCCATTGGGCGTGCCCTGATCGGCGCCACGGTTGCATTTGGATTCGTTGGTACTCTGGCTATTGCAGGTTACTGGTTTAAACCGGCCAGGTACGCGATGCTGGCAGGCCTGTTACAGAGCGTGGGTATGAGTGGCGGAATATTTGGCCAGGCACCTCTTCGTCAGGTGGTCGAATCAATTGGCTGGCGTGGCACCATGACAGCGCTTGGTTTGTTTGCCCTCCTGCTGTCGATATTGTTATTTGTGCTGGTACCCCATCGCACCAGTGAACAAAAACACGTCGAGCTAAAGGCCGGCATACTCGATGGTTTAAAAGCCGTCGCGGCCAATGCGCAAACCTGGCTTTGCGCCCTGATTGGTTTTGGTATGGCCGCAATCATGCTTGGCTTTGGTGCCTTATGGGGAGTGCCCTGGTTGAGTAATGTACACGGCTACTCGACCGTTGAAGCAGCCGGAGTGATTTCGATGCTATTTGTAGGCTGGGCAATTTTTTCCCCACTGGTAGGCTGGGTCTCGGATAAAGTGGGTCGCCGAAACCCGATATTGACCGGGGGAGCGATTATTTCCCTACTGGCTTTTTCGGTGGTCATTTTCCGCACTCCGGAAAATACTGCCCTGCTGATGGGAATGATATTCCTCACCGGAGTAGGGGGTTGCGCGATGACCGTCTGTTTCAGTTCGGTGAAGGAGCTCAATAGTCTGGAGTACAGGAGTACCGGACTGGGCTTGATGAATATGTGTGTTGTCGGTGCGGGTGCGGTAATGCAACCAATGATCGGATGGTTACTCGATATGAACTGGGCAGGGACGATCGTCGATGGTGCCCGGGTTTACACTGAAAGCGCATATACGCTTGCATTTGTCAGTTTGCTGGTAGTTAATATAGTAGCCTTGATTGGCAGCTTGCTACTACGCGAAACCCGATGTAAACAGCTCGTATAAAAGATAATGAACAGCGAATACAGGACCCTTAAAGCAATCCCCGTTAGCCGTGAAGTGGGCGCAGAGATCAGCGGTGTCGATATCGCAGCCGGCATTAGTGACGAACAGTTTTCCGAATTAAAACAGGCTTTTAGTGACTATGGTGTAATCTTTCTACGTGATCAGGATATCACCCCTGATCAGCATATTGAGTTTGCCAGGCGCTGGGGTGAGATCAATGTCAATCGATTTTTCCAGCCTGTCGAGACGCATCCCCAGATCGCTGAAGTACGCAAGGAACCGCACCAGAAAGCCAATATCGGCGCAGCCTGGCATACCGATCACTCCTACGATCAAATTCCTGCAATGGGGTCGATCCTGTATGCCCGGGAAGTCCCCGAACTCGGCGGCGATACCCTGTTTTCAAGTATGTATGCCGCCTGCGACGCACTTTCTGACGGTATGAAAAAGATGCTGCTTGGCATGCGTGCCGAGCATTCCAGCCGGCATGTGTTTGGTGAGCAAGCCTATGTCGACAAGGATGTGGAAGACGTTGGCGGGCGCCTGGGTAACACCGGTGCCGCGACCCAGGATGCGATACACCCGGTGATTATTCGGCACCCACTTTCAGGTCGATCAGCGCTCTATGTGAATGGCGATTTCACGGTTAAATTCGAAGGCTGGACCAAAGCCGAATCGCAGCCATTACTCGATTTCTTGTACCAGCATGCGAGCCAAAACGAATTTACCTGCCGCTTTCAATGGCAAAAGGGGTCCATGGCAATCTGGGATAATCGTGCCACGCATCACTATGCAATGAATGATTACCAGGGCGAACTACGCCTGATGCATCGCATAACCATTCAAGGCGAAGCGCTGGGTGCAGCGGATTAACAAGAGGCCTTGTCGGCCTCTTGAATGCGTGGACTCAGGCGGCTGCTTTTACCTCATGCATATGCACATCTTGCTGGGGGTAGGGAATAGTGATACCCGCTGCATCGAGTTGTAATTTTATTTGTTCGAGTAAATCTGGTCGAACCGACCAGTAGTCATCGGCATTTACCCAGGGCCGTACCTTCAAATCGATACTGCTTTCAGCCAGTTCTGCAATGGAGACAGCGGCTTCAGGGTCTTTCAAAATACGTTCGTCCGCTGCCATAATGCCGATGATGATATCACGGGCCTGAGCGATGTTATCGCCATAGCCGATGCCAATGATAAGGTCGATGCGGCGCGTGGACATAGCGCTGGTATTAATAATTGTACCTCCGAATATTGCTGAATTTGGGACGATAATGCGTTTATTGTCGCCCGAGTGCAGCAGGGTGCAAAATAGTCCTATCTCATCGACCGTTCCCGAACTGCCGCCGGCTGTAATATAGTCACCGATCTTGAACGGCCGTAATATTATAATCATTACCCCGGAGGCAATATTGGACAGGGAATCCTTCATCGCCAGGCCAACTGCGAGTCCGGCGGCGCCGAGGACTGCCAGCAGTGAAGTCACATTGATACCCACCGAATCGATGGCTGCGAATACCACGGCCACCAGTAAAATAACGTATGCAATATTGCCGAGAAACTTGACTAGCATCGCGTCGGTTCCCGTGCCTGACAAGGCTTTTTGCAGCAAATTTGTAATCATCCGTGCCAGATATTTACCAATAACAAAAATTGCAATAGCAATAATAATTTTAAAACCCCAGTCTACCGCGTGCTCGGATAGCCAGGTTGTCAAGTATTCCATGTTCGCTCCTGTGATGTTGTATTAGGGTGGGTTCAGGCATGGGTTGCATGCCAGTATTGTTAAGCGCGTAATATTAGCATTGAACCTGTTATGAAAGCGCAGATTTGATACGCGTTTTTCCGGTCGCCGGGTGATTAGCTTGCCCGGCTTGTGTTAGAGATTAAATATATGTTATAATTCGACATAAATGACGATATATTAGGAATTAAACAATATAAATCGACTATTATGGCGAATTTAAAAATTACTAATTTGCTCGGTGATGAAGCAATTCTTGCCGAATTGGGCGGACGAATTGCTCAATGCCGGATTAACGCGCAGTTAACCCAGGCACAGCTTGCCGAGCAGGCGGGTGTTTCCAAGCGCACGGTAGAGCGCATTGAATCCGGACATTCGGCGCAAATGTCGAGCATGATCCGCGTATTCAGGGTGCTGGATTTGTTAACCGGTCTGGATCAGATGCTCCCCGATTCCGGACCCAGACCATTGGACCTGCTGAAATTACAGGGTAAGGAGCGTCAGCGTGCTTATTCCAGCCGGCGCAAACAAGTTGACCCGCATCAGGAATGGACATGGGGCGATGAAACATGAGCACGGTTGCCGAGGTAAAGCTCTGGGGGCGAACCATTGGTGCGGTTGCGCTGGAGCAGGCTGCTGCGACTGCTTCGTTTGAATACGAGCCGGCATTTGCGCGAAGTGGTATCCAGCTGTCGCCATTGATGATGCCGCTTTCAGCCAGGATATTTCGTTTTCCCGAACTCGCCTATCAAACCTTTCATGGCTTGCCTGGAATGCTGGCCGATGCCTTGCCGGATCGATTCGGCAATGCCTTAATCGATACCTGGCTGGCATCACAGGGACGAACGCCCGAATCCTTTAATGCAGTCGAGCGTCTTTGCTATACCGGCGAACGGGGTATGGGGGCTATCGAATTCGCGCCCGCGACCGGACCGGATGCCCGGCAAACCTCCCGTATACAGATTGACAGACTGGTAGAACTGGCCTCCGATGTGCTGACTCACCGGAACCAGCTGCAGGTGTCATTTTATCGGCCTGGCGGTGATACCGCGATGAACGATATTCTGCGTGTTGGCACCTCGGCCGGTGGCGCACGAGCGAAAGCGGTTATCGCCTGGAATCCGCAAACCAATGAAGTCCGCTCCGGCCAGGTTGCGGCCGGGCATGGTTTCGAATACTGGATAATAAAATTTGACGGTGTCAGCGGCAACAAAGACAAAGAGCTAGATGATCCGCAAGGTTATGGTGTGATCGAATATGCTTATTCTCAAATGGCAAGAGACGCCGGTATCAGCATGAATGACTGCCGTCTGTTTGAAGAAAATGGCCGGCGCCATTTTATGGCGAAACGATTTGATCGACTGCCAGGGGGCGAAAAACTCCATATGCAATCCTTATGCGCGTTGGCGCACTATGATTTCAACCGGGCGGGTGTCTACGCTTACGAACAGGCACTGCTCGTTATCAGGCAACTAGGGCTGCCAATGAGTGTGGTTGAGGAGCAGTTCCGTAGAATGGTGTTCAATATCATTGCCCGCAACCAGGATGATCATGTCAAGAACATCGCCTTCCTGATGGACAAGTCGGGTCGCTGGTCGCTATCACCTGCTTTCGATATGACCTATAGCTTTAATCCTTCGGGTATCTGGACGGCCAGTCATCAGATGACTATGAATGGAAAGCGAGACGACTTTAACCTGGATGATTTCCAGGCCTGTGCCAAATCAGCTTCGATGAAACGCGGGCGCACCGAAAAGATTATTGATCAGGTCAGGGCTAGCGTATCAGAATGGAAAATATATGCTGACGATGCCGGGGTTGCCCAACTACAGCGCGACCAGATTCAGAGTAGATTACGTTTGCGTAAGTTTTTAAAAACTTGATAGGCGACGTAGCTCAGTTTTGATTGCAAAAAAGGTGCTACCGAGATCCAGAACCAAAGTTGTACACTCAAATTTCATTATGTAGATTATTGATTTAACCCCCGTTTTACCGGTGCGCTGCCTAAGGCTGTTAACTTGTTAGTCAACAGCCACATCGGCTTTGTCCTGTCCACGACCGACTCTATACGAGTCGGCAATACCTATAAGCCAGGCAATGATTAAAGCGGTCCAGACATAAATAAGGAATTCGGCGTCTGCGCCGGTTGGTTGTTTTGATACTAATTCCGCAATTATCGCAATATCTGGTTGAACTTCACCAAGCAGGATTTTATCAACAATTTGCTGGGCCCTCTCCACCACATTGGCAATTATAAAATAGAGTGACACCAATGTAATACAGGTCAATACAATGCCCCGTATATACTTCTTTAAAAAGAAATGCCCGGCCCCAGGAAATATCAGGGCCGAAAACAGAACTGCTTTGACTGACTTGCTCATTTGCTATACCAGGCTTTAAAAGTCTACTTAACAACAATCGGGATCAGAGATCAATTGATTCTAATACCTGGTTTTAATCAATAATCCCACTTCCACTTGATCCCGACCGTATTGCCACCCGTCTCGGTAGTACCGCCTTGAACTCGCACATTCGGCAGTACTTCCACTTCGATGGTAGTGGATGCGCGCGAATCTTTCTCGGCGCCTCCCTCTATTTCGATGTAGACGCCCTCGGTTACGTATTTGCCGACACCCACTCGGGTCTTCTCGGGATTTTCTTCCGACTCGGAGAAACTGATCACGTCGACGCCGAGCACACGGCGGGTGGCATCGAGAATACCGATGGCGCCACCGGTACCGCTGTAGGTGGCAATCGCGGATGCCAGCTGCAGACTTTGAGCGGTAGTCAAGTTACTGGAATTGGTGCCAAACAGAACCTGGGAAGCTATCTCGGATTCCGGCAGAGGCGGGCGTGAGGTGAGTAAAATCCTGGGCTTCGACGCCGACCCGGTAACACGGACCAGTGCGGTGAGGCCAGGGGCCTTGTGTTCCGCGGTTAAATCCAGCAAGGGATCGATATTCTCCGAGCCGGTAAATCGAATGGCCCCGTGTTCGAGTCGAAAACTCTTTCCCATCAGGAAAAAGCGGCCACGCACAGGACTCAAAACGCCGGCAAGCCTGGGTGCATTGGTGGGTCCGCTGATCTTTACATCGCCCTTCCACTCGGATTCGAGTCCCAGGCCCCGCACGAAGGCGCGGCCGGGTACGGTGATTTTCAGATCAAGAACTATCGTCGATGGATTCGTTGTATTTGCCGCAGGCGTTGGTCTCGCGTGCTTTGCACTGGTTACATTAATCTCGTCGACATCCAGTTCGACGACGCTCGGTGGCAGTGTTCCGGCGAGGCTCAACTCGGACTGACCGGTGACAATCTCACCGTTCAACAGGGCATTGGATAGTGTGCCTTCGAGGGCCAGATTACCGCTCGCATTCAGCGTCACATCGTCGCGAGCGACCAGGCGCATATCGCTGAACTCGAGGCGCAGATGGATGGGGTAGGATTGCGCAGGAATCAAGTCAATCGAACCGCTGCCCACCAGTGAACCGGTTTTGCCATCACCGGCAGTCAGCCTTTCGAGTACCAGCTTGTCGCCGTCACTCGCGAGCCGAAGGTTCACGTCTACCAGGGTGGTAGCACTCTGCAGGTTATCGTAGCGTCCCCCGAGCACCTGGAAATAGCCGCTGATCGATGGATTGCCCAGGTTTCCAGCGAGGGCCAGCGCAATCTCGCCTGGGCCCGTGAAGCGATCTTCGAAAGGGCTAAACAGGTCCCAAACGGGCCCGAGTTCGCCGGACCAGTTCACCTCGCCATCGATGGCCTCGTTTTCCGGCATCGT
>JAPUFZ010000363.1 GCA_027293245.1 Gammaproteobacteria bacterium | reverse complement strand
GTTTTCCGATACACTGCTAAAAAATTCCAACCGGAGTTTCCTGTCTCGATTGCTGGGCCGGGTGACCTGGATCGATCGATGGCTAACCAGAAAAATGGTAGATGTGGTCGGCAATCCGCCGGTACGTATTTATCTCTGGGACAATATCGAAGCCACGCTACCAGTCGATAAGCCCATGGCAATTCTGCGGTATAATAATCGTAGCGCATTGCTAAAAACCATATCTAACCCCGAATTACACTGGGGTGATCTTTACACCGACGGCGAAGTTGATTTTGAAGGCGACCTGGCCGAATTTATGGCTGCGATTTACACTGGCATAGCCGGGAAAGGCAAAGGCAGCCTGTTACACCGGGTGGTGTTGTGGTTAGGTCATCGACGTATCGCCAACTCGCAGGATAAGGCGCGTAAAAATATCAATCACCACTACGATATTAGTAATGAATTCTACCAACTGTGGTTAGATAAGGAAGTCATGCAGTACACCTGCGCCTATTATTCCAACCCTGATTTCAGTCTCGAACAGGCACAGGTTGCCAAGCTGCATCATGTTTGCCGAAAATTACAGTTGAAGCCCGGTGACAGCGTGGTCGAGGCCGGATGTGGCTGGGGTGGCCTGGCATTGTTTATGGCCAGACATTACGGCGCCAGGGTACGGGCCTATAACATTTCGACTGAACAGGTTAAGTAAGCGACTGAAAAAGCTGCCAGGGAAGGACTGTCCAACCTGGTCGAATACGTGTTCGATGACTACCGAAACATTACTGGCGAATACGACGTATTTGTTTCAGTTGGCATGCTTGAACATGTCGGCAATCTTGATTATCCGGGCCTTGGAAAGATTATTCAGCGTTGTCTGAAACCGCATGGCAGGGGACTGATACATACCATTGGACGAAATACCCCGGGCCCGATGAACGCCTGGGTTGAACGGCGCATTTTCCCCGGTGCCTATCCGCCGACGATCGCAGAAATGATGGAGATATTCGAACCGGGTGACCTCTCGGTCACCGATATAGAAAATCTACGTCTGCATTACTCAAAGACCCTGGAGCAATGGTTGCAGCGATTTGAGCAAGATAGAGATCAGGTCGAACTAATGCTGGATAAAAGTTTTGTCAGGGCCTGGCGGTTGTACCTGGCTGGTTCGATAGCGGCCTTTAACACCGGAAAACTGCAACTATTCCAGGTTGTGTTTAGCCACGCCAGGAATAATGAATTGCCCTGGTCGAGGGCACATCTTTATATCGAGGATGCAGGCCAGGAAACAGTGCAGGAGTCATCTATTGCGTCAGGTTGATGTATTAATCGTCGGTGGTGGTCCGGCAGGCTCGACGTTGGCATACACTCTCGCCAAATCAGGTCTCAGCATCGTAGTCATGGACAAGGAAACCTTCCCGCGGCAAAAGGTATGCGCGGGCTGGGTTACCCCTGCGGTAATGCAGGAGCTGGAGATTGATCTACAGGACTATGCCAAACAAAACCTGTTGCAGCCGATTCACGGTTTTCGTATCGGACAACTGGGGCAGAAGCTGGTTGAATCTCAATATACTGGTGAACCGGTGAGCTATGGGATTCGTCGTATCGAATTTGATCATTACTTATTGCAGCGCTGTGGCGCCGAATTAATCACAGGCACCGCATTCGACAGCATGGAGAAAACCGATCAGGGCTGGTTAGTCAATGGCTCGATTGAAGCCGGACTTGTCGTCGGTGCTGGTGGGCATTTTTGCCCTGTCGCCCGCGCTATCGGATCCAAAGGCGTCAGTGAATTAGCCGTGGCTGCCAAGGAAATTGAATTCGAAATGAATGCTCAACAAATAGCCAACTGCAAAATCGACGGTCAAAAACCGGAATTGTATTTTACGCCTGACCTGAAGGGTTATGGCTGGATATTCCGTAAGGGTGATTATCTCAATATCGGACTCGGACGCGAGGACAAAAGCAAGCTCTCGGGCCATGTAGCAGATTTTTGCCGATACCTGAAACAACAGGGCAAGATTCCGGAGGATACGCCGGAAAAATTCCATGGACATGCCTACCTGTTATACCCGCATGCTATCCGAAAAGTATTCGATGATCGTGTTCTGTTAATTGGCGATGCCGTCGGCCTGGCTTACCCGCAAAGCGGTGAAGGCATCAGGCCAGCAGTAGAGTCCGCGATGCTGGCGGCAAAGATCATCGTTGATTGCAAAGGTGATTACCATGCACAACAGTTGCAGGGCTATCAGGACGAACTGGAAAATCGCTTCGGCGAGCGTCAGCCAGCCCCGGACATGATGGAACGCTTACCGATGGGGATAAAACGTCTGGTGGCCTCACAATTGATGAAGACCCACTGGTTTACCAGGAACGTTATTACCGACCGCTGGTTTCTACAATCGCAGCAGAAACCCCTGACGCAAAACTAAGCGGAATTCCTCCCTGGATATTACTAGAGGTTCAGGCGCAAACGAACACCAGCGACAAAGACGCTGCTTTCGGCAGGATTAAGCACCGGGTCGATGATGACCTGCAAATCGGGCGTTATCGCCAAATGTTGTGATAATTGAAAGCGGTAGAATATTTCACCGGTGTACTGCGGATCCAGGTTGCTACCAAATCCACCGACCGGTTCTTCCGAGGCTTTACCATAACTGAGTCCGATGCCAAACAGTTCTCGCGTATTACCGTTATAGATTCCCAGACCTGCCGACACCATTCTTTCCAGCAGGGCGCCACCGCCGCCGTCCGAATCACCAATACGCAGGAATGGCAGGTATTTATCATCGATAAAGGTGGCGTAGGAAAATGTCCAGCCACTGCCTTTGGATTCACCCGTGGTTTTGGTCTGCGCATCGGATTCCCAGTATACGAAATGAATATTGTCGAAATAAATTCGATCGGGTGAAGTGGTGTAACCAATTTCTATGTGCTTGAAGTACTCGTTATTGTCAAAAAACTGGTCAAGGCTTTCAAGCGGATCTGACGGGTCGCCCGCCGCGTCCATTAAACTCGCCGCCAGGTATATATTTTCTCCGATCAGCGTGCCTAATCCACCGCCAAATCCCTGATCGGGTATTCCGATAGTTGGATTGGTGGAAAACGACAGGTTCATAAACGAGGTTTGCGGGTTAATCATGCCATACACATCCATGAAATCGGTATTGTCGATCTGGCCAACGACGTACTTAAACCGGCCGTCATTGAGGGCTTGCTGCCAGAACAAATTGGTTAATATCCAGCCCTTGTCGCTGAACTGGGTACCGACGATCGAGGCGGCACCAATTCCCTGGACACCGAGGTCCTGAGGCGACAGGTCGGTCGATATCTTGCTTCGATTTTCCACTTTAAAGACGATGGTACCGGTGTTCTTGCCCCCTCGATTCAGTACAGTCCAGGACGCCGGCAGTTGAACAATACCGCCCCAGGCGTCGTCGTCACCCAACGACGCACTGGCGCTTTGATACAGGGTTGAGAGGTTCAGACCATAAGCCAGTCCATGCTTTTCCACCATTGCCTGCTTGATAGAAAACCATCCCGGCATATTGTCCTTAATGAAATCACCGGTAGCCGGTGTCTGGTTATCATCTTTGAGTTGGACGCCGACACTGCCCGGACCACCAAACTCCGGAATGCTGTCATAGATCGAAGTTTCCTGTGCGTTCACAGCCTGAGTGAGCATTAGTAAGCTAGCTAGTATTGATAGCGGTAGCCTGTAGTTCATTCATTCACTCGTTCAGACTTCAATCACTTCGATAATGGTAACCCCTTGATTTTCAAACCGTCACGAACGTCTTCATATGCAGGTGTAGTAAGCAGGTTCTTGTATATATTGCCACCCTTCATGACGAGCTTCAGGTTGCTCTCCTCCAGGATCAGCTTGACGTCCCGGATCGGGTTTCCTTTCCAGATCAATATATCTGCCCAGGCGCCTTCCTCAATAACGCCCAGCTTCGCTTCGATGAAGTCATTACGGGCCGGACCCACCAGTTCGTGTAACATCTGCCCGGGGTTCGAGGTCG
>JAPUFZ010000362.1 GCA_027293245.1 Gammaproteobacteria bacterium | reverse complement strand
AATTGACTAATACCCCTGGGCAGGACAATGCCGAACTCATTAAGTAACCCCCGGATTAGATTACCAGTGGCTGTGAGGTGATCACAGAAGTGTTGTCGAATGCGTTCGACACCCTGCATACCTTGCTGTTCTATCGTTTTTGGTGCAACCGTCTTTAACTTCGGTTGCCTGGCCGCAACGGCGGTGGCGCGCGCATCAGTGGCATCGGTTTTATGCCCCAGGCGAAAGCCAGTGACCGATCGGGTGGGCAAGATCAATGGCTGGTGTCCCAGGCGTTTTACCAGTCGCGCCCAGTGATGAGCAGAACCGCAGGCCTCCATGGCGACCACCAGTGGTTTTTGCCTGGATAGCCAATTCGTGAGGCTTTTACGAGTGAATTTTCGATTAAACACTTCATCACTATGCTGATCGAGCAAACAACCTTGAAAAGAATGTTTTGATAAATCGATACCAATTAGGTTACCTTTGTTCATGTATGGACTCCTGACGTTGTCTTCTTCGAAAAAATACAACCTAACCTCGTTAGAGGAAGGAGTCCATACTTCGGGCTTGACCCGGGATCCAGTAAATTGGTTGCTTTCAGCGACCCTGGATCCCGGCTCGGAGGCCGGGATGACGCTAATTCTGGGCTTAGGGCAGTGCCATTCCCTCCGTCACCTTATTTATTCGATTCAGCCAAGCTGAATATAGATATTGCCGTTATCGATCTGCACCCGGTAGGTTTTTAAATCAACACAAACCGGGGCGCTTTTTGCTTCCCCGGTACGCACATCGAATCGACCCTGGTGCAACGGGCACTCGATAATATTGTCGATAACCAGGCCATCGGCGAGGTGTTGTTCCTCGTGCGTACACAATCCCTCGGTGGCGTAGAATCCATCGATGGTATGATAGATCGCGTAGGTTTCGTTGCCATGGTCGAATTGCATGACATCTTCCTCGTCTATATCGGCGGCGGGACCGACCAGTAGCCAGTCGGCGCCGAGCTGTTTGTTGTGCATGATTTTTTCCTGGGTGGTTTTAGGACAGGGTGATCGATTTACCCAGGTTGACCATCGGTATCTTGCCCATGCTGCGAGCAATGATTGTTTTCAGGACGCGATAGTTAGTCAGGAAAAAGCCGGGGTCAGGTTCGGGTAACTGATCTTTTATCGCCGTGTTCAAGGCCAACATGGCGTGAAACGGTACCGTTGGGTACATATGATGTTCAACATGGTAATTCATGTTCATGTAGAGGAAACGGCTGAAGGCGCTGGTCTTGAAAGAACGCGTCGATTTACGTAAGTCCATTTGATCTTCTTCCATATCAACGTGCTGGATTAAGGTATATAAAAAAAGTATTGGATTACCGGCAATTCGAGGCAGGACCAGGTACCAGAACAGGAAATCTGCGCCGAACAAAATCGCGATCGCAATCGCAGCATAAATTGAAATAAAAATTCGCGCCCCCCATTTCAGCTTGGGCAGTTCACTGGCAGGTGTAAACTCGCGGGTCGAACTGGAAAATTTACCAGTGGCATTGGCGAGCAAGGTCCGGGTTACGAAGATGAAATAGCCCAGTCCGGAGACTTCGAGCAACCAGCCGCGGAGTGTCATAGGTGTCGCGAATGGCATTTGTGCATCGAGCCCGTTTTGCCATGTATAGGTATGATGCCGCGCATGCGCGTAGCGCCGGTAATAGGGCTCTTCGTAATAGAGCAACGAAGATATCCAGAGTAGTGCTTCGTTTAACCAGCGGGAACGGAATGCAGTACCATGCGCACACTCGTGTGACAGCGCATAGGCGGGCAGCGCGATAATTATGCCGTAGGCGATCAACAATGGGATAAACGCGATGCTGCCCTCGCTTAAATGCATTGCATATCCGCTTAGCAGTAACAAACCAGTCCATTGTGTTAACCAGATCAACCCTGGCTTGTCGCTGCGCTTGATCAGTTGCTTCGTCAACTTTTTGTCGATTGAAACCCCGGAAGACGCCGCGTTGGTCGGCGTTGGATTGCTCGAAACCTGTGTCATTGGAAAAGTGAGCTAGAGCTTGTAGTCGGGTTCTTCACGATCGAGGATTTCACGTAATTCACTCAAATGAACTTCGGCATAACGGGTATCTTTCGTATAGTAGTCCCACTGTTTGGCGGTTTTTTCGGCGACCTCATCGCTGACCGTGCGTAGCGGTTTACCCGTCATTAGCGCGGTAATATAGTTTGAACAGGCACGCTCAAAGTAATACAACTCATCGAAGGCACGGGCGATGGTATCGCCTACCACCATGACGCCATGGTTGCCCATGACCAGTACCCGGTTATCCCCCATCGCCGTGGTCAGACGCTCGGCTTCATCGCCGAGACCCATGCCATCGAATCCAGTGTCAACCGAGACCCGGTTGAAAAAGCGCATGGCGTTTTGATCGATAGGGGGTAAGCCCTCGGCTTCAATCGATGCCAGCACGGTGGCATATTTCGGGTGCAGGTGTAATAAGCAGCGCGCCTGCGGAATATTACGATGCATCGCACCATGAATCGCCCAGGCGGTTGGATCCGGTGCATCAGGTGTATCCATGGTCGATTCATCATTGGCATCGAGTAACAGCAATTCGCTGGCCCGCACATTGGAGAAATGGCGTCCTCTCGGATTGATCAGGAACTGGCTGGCATCGTCGGAAACCGCATAGCTGAAGTGATTGGCAACCGATTCGTGCATGTCCAGGCGCGCGGTCATGCGAAAAACGGCGGCGAGATTGACCCGGTCCTCGTAATGGGGGTCGGAATTGGAAACAAGCTTTTGGCTATCGACGGCGGAAATGGACATGACGGGCTCCGGTTTAAAACGCTGGAGTGAAATTAAACACCACTGTCGCCGGCTGGACAATCAATTTATTCCAACGCGTAGTGTTATTTTTACCAAGTTATAAGAAGCCTCTCAGAATATAAACCAGTATAAAAGGTGACAGATCGCTTAAAATGTGACGGAGGGATTATTTATTGATCACTTTCAAATCCTCAAAAAG
>JAPUFZ010000361.1 GCA_027293245.1 Gammaproteobacteria bacterium | reverse complement strand
CTGCAAAACTCACTGGCTCCGGTACTTTCCACGACATTCGGTTATCATTCGCTGCAGATCGGTTGTACTAGTGCGGCCGATCGGCTGCTCGATTCCTGTCGGGTTAAACACCATTATAGTCTAGATAGTGAAAATGTTGATATTGATATTCGGGCCTATCCTTCGCTCCTGCCGATCGCCAATGACAGTGTTGATCTGGTGGTGATGATGCATCATTTATCGGTCACCAGCGAACCGCATGCGATACTGCGAGAGGCGTTTCGAGTTTTGATACCGGAAGGGAAATTAATCATCATCGATTTTAATCCGCTGTCGTTATGGGGTGTGCGTCATTTCTTTCAGTCCTGGCTTGAAGCGATACCCTGGAGTGGACATTATTATACTGCCAGGCGTTTGAAAGACTGGATGCAATTACTCGGTTTCGATCAGCAAAAACACCTCAAGGTTGGGTACATGCCTCCGATTCAGACCTCGGCAGTCACCCGGCGCTTGTACTGGCTGGAAAAAGCGCTTAAAAACTGGTGCAAGTTTTCGGCAGCGTTAAATGTACTGGTGTTCGACAAGAACATTTCACCAATGACACCGGTTCGCCACCGTTGGGTGACGCGCAAACTGTTACCCGGCAAGATAGCCCGTCCAACCGTTGGTCACGGCATGAAATATGACAAATAGGGTTGTCATGTATACCGATGGCGCCTGTCGGGGCAATCCCGGGCCTGGCGGCTGGGGTGTTATTCTGAGCTATGCGAGCAGGCAAAAAACGTTGAGTGGATTCGAACCCGAGACCACTAATAATCGCATGGAACTGACTGCTGCAATTGAAGGTCTTCGCGCACTGACGCGTCCCTGCGAAGTCGATCTCAACACAGACTCGAAGTATGTGTTACAGGGTATTAACCAGTGGATCGAAAACTGGAAGGTGAATGGATGGAAAACTGCGACCAAAAAACCAGTTAAAAATGCAGATCTCTGGAATTTACTTGACAAACAGACGCTGCGACACAGGGTTAACTGGCAATGGGTTAAAGGGCATGCAGGAATCGAGGGCAACGAGGAAGCCGACAGGCTGGCGAATATGGCAATAGACAGGGTGATGGACAGGCTATGAGGCAAATCATACTCGATACTGAAACTACCGGGCTGGAAACCAGTCAGGATCATCGCATCATCGAAATCGGTTGTGTCGAATTAATCGATCGCCGGATTACCGACTCACACTGGCATCGTTATATTAACCCAGATCGTGAAATCGATGCCGGGGCTTTCGAGGTACATGGCATCAGCGATGAGTCGATAAAAGACAAACCTCGTTTTCACGAAATCGCGCATGAATTTATCGATTACATCGATGGTGCCGAACTCATCATACACAACGCGCCGTTCGACGTCGGTTTTCTTGATCATGAATTCGCTAAACTGGACGGTAATCGCCGCAGCGTCGGCCAGTATTGTACGGTGCTCGATACCCTGCTGATGGCGCGCCAGAAACATCCGGGACAGAAAAATAGCCTGGACGCCTTATGCAAGCGCTACGACATTGACAATAGCCAGCGTAGCCTTCACGGCGCGCTACTCGATGCCCGCATACTGGCAGATGTCTATCTGATAATGACTGGCGGTCAGACCGCGTTGAGCCTCGACGAGGCTGGTAGCGAAAGCAGCCTGGGAGGCCGGTCGGGGCAGCCTGGAGCGATTGAAAGAAAGGGACCTTTACCCCTGTGGGTTGCCAGCGCTGCATCTGAAAAAGCGCACATTGAGTACCTTGAATTTATCCGGCAGCAAAGTTCGGAGGCAGCCCGCGAGTAAACGGTTTTTAAGAATGTTTCAATATTCTGGCCTTGTCGCGCTGCCAGTCCCGGTCTTTCTCGCTTGCCCTTTTATCATGGTGTTTTTTACCTTTACCAAGACCGATTTTAATTTTAGCCCTGCCTCGACTCCAGTAAGCCGACAATGCGACCAGCGTATAGCCGCGACGATCGACCAGACCCATTAAACGATCGATTTGAGATTGATGCGCGAGCAATTTGCGGGTACGAGTCGGATTCGGCTGGATATGCGTCGATGCAGAATTCAATGGGCTGATATGTGCTCCAATTAGCCAGAGTTCACCGTTTTTAGCCATCACATAGCTTTCTTTTAACTGCAGGTTTTTATTGCGCAGGCTTTTTACTTCCCATCCCTCCAGCACTATGCCAACCTCGAGATCGTCCTCGATAGCATAATGGTGGTGAGCTATGCGGTTTAACGCGATCGTATTGTCACTGGTTTTTGATTTCTTTTTTTTGGTCATTACAGCACGGGTCGACTGCCAGCAGAAGGTCGACTATTCTCGTTTCAATTAGTTGGGATGACAAGCAAAACCTGTCTTTCAATTTAACCCTGCAAGCTATATTATCTCGGACTTGCAATGGTGACCTGTTTCGGTCCTTTCGTGACGATTAACTGTAAATCCCGCCAGGCCCGGAAGGGAGCAACGGTAGCGGGGACATTGGGTGCGAAGGAGTGCTGATTCAGGTCGCCTCCCAATTCCTGGCAATTACCGAATGATCTATTTCGTAACCATGTTTTACCTGTTCTCCGTTAGCAGGATCGTACACTCGTGAGTTATCAGGTTCTGGCGCGAAAATGGAGACCCGGCAATTTTAACGCGATGGTGGGTCAGGAGCATGTAATACAGGCTCTAGTCAACGCGCTGGATAGTAATCGCCTGCATCACGCCTATCTGTTCAGTGGAACACGCGGCGTTGGTAAAACAACGATTGCGCGTATCTTCGCCAAATCATTGAACTGTGATACCGGCATCAGTTCGCAACCCTGCGGTACCTGTCCTTCCTGTCTTGAGGTGGACCAGGGGCGCAGCATTGATTTGATTGAAATCGATGCCGCATCGCGCACCGGGGTTGACGATATGCGTGAGCTACTCGACAACCTTCAGTATGCCCCGACTCGAGGCCGTTTCAAGATCTATTTGATCGACGAAGTTCACATGCTATCCAGGCACAGCTTTAATGCCTTGCTCAAAACCCTCGAAGAACCCCCCGACCATATCAAGTTTTTGCTGGCAACGACCGATCCTCAAAAATTGCCCGTCACGGTGCTGTCGCGATGTCTGCAATTTAATTTGAAGCGTATGTCGAGGCAACAGATCCGGACACAGTTGCAGTACTTGCTTGGCGAGGAAAAGGTTGAATATGAAATCAATGCGCTGGGCTTACTCGCCAGCGCCGCCGATGGCAGCATGCGTGATGCATTAAGTCTGCTTGACCAGGCGATTGCTTACGGTGCTGGATCAATAAAACAGCAAACGGTCGAGACCATGCTGGGCTCGATTTCACGGGACTATTTATTTAAACTTTTAGACGTATTGCTGCGCCAGGATGCTACTGGAGTGATGCGTGAATCGAGAAACATCATCGCGCACAATCCGGATTATGCGCGTGTTTGTGCAGAATTGATTTCCCTGTTGCAGGCGATGGCGCTTTACAAAAGCGAGGCTAACATAGAACCCGCGGATGACATGCTGGGGGAGCAGATAATTGACTTGTCTGAACGTGTATCAAGCGAGGAAATTCAGCTTTATTATCAAATAATGCTGCAGGGCCGTCACGATTTGAATATCAGTCCGGACGAAGCGGCCGGATTCGAGATGCTGATGCTACGGCTACTCGCATTTTCACCCGATGCTACGCTGGCAGTAGAGCAACTTGCCGCGGAAAAAAAAAGCCTGTAATTCAGCCGTTACCGGCTACTGAAGCAGAATTTGCCGAGGCAGTGGGGGGTGCAGAAGATAGTCACCTGGGCGCCATGAACGAGCGAACCCGGGACCCATCGGATAGCGCAGCTAGCAGCGACTTATCTCCTGTAGCGGTGGATACTTTGGAACATATTCTGCAGGTCCCGGCGCCACCTGTCACTGTATCCAGCCGCGTAGAACCCGAAGCCGAAACTGGCGAATCGATCCATTGGTCGAGCTTTGCCTATAAGCTCGGGTTGCTGGGGCTGGCACAGGAAATAGCGGTGAATAGTACACTTGAATCAATCCGGCAAAATATTATTCGCCTGAATTTGACTGCAGACATGCACAAGCTGGTAAATCCGGTGATTGAAGATGAAATTAGGCAGGCGATAGCGACGAAACTTGGGGTATCATTAAAACTTGAATTGCATGTACAGGATGCGCTGCAGGTTGAGACACCGCATCTTTTTAAACTGCGTCAGCAGCGGGAACAGCGTCAAACCGCTATCGAAGAGATAAAGCAGGATGGCATTGTGAGGAAACTGGGCGAAGCCTTTGGTGCAGAGCTTGACGAATCCAGCGTGCGAAAAATTGGGGACGATCAAGGAAATCTGTGATTATTTGATGATGCAGAAGTTGCCCAAATTGCTAAAACAAGAGGAATGAATATGAAAGGCGCACTCGGCGATATGATGAAAAAAGCGCAGGAAATGCAGGAAAATATGCAAAATGCGCAACAACAACTGGCAAAAATGGAAGTCACCGGTGAATCCGGTGGTGGCCTGGTTCAGGTGGTAATGCGCGGCACTCATGAAGTGAATCGTGTCCATATTGATGCCACACTGGTTGGTGAAGATAAAGATATGCTCGAGGACCTGGTCGCGGCGGCGATCAATGATGCGGTGCACAAGGTGGGGAAAGCCAATCAGGAAATGATGCAGGATATGACCTCGGGCCTTAATTTGCCGCCTGGTTTCAAATTACCATTTTAGTGCCCCGGAACAGCACATTTTGCAGGAGTAGATACGATGTCATCGTCACCGTCCCTGGTTGAACTGGTTACTGCGCTCACCTGTCTGCCCGGCGTTGGCCAGAAATCTGCTCAGCGTATGGCACTATATTTAATCGAGCGTGACCAGAACGGTGCGAGAAGACTCGCCAACGCAACGCTGGACGCACTCGAAAAAGTGCAGCACTGTAAGCAGTGCCGGAATTTTTCCGACACTGATCTTTGTGAAATTTGTGCCAGCGATAAACGTGGTTCCGGTACGCTTTGCGTGGTGGAAACGCCCGCAGATGTGCTGGCGATAGAGGCCTCCGGCGCTTTCCAGGGCACCTATTTCGTGTTGCTTGGTCGATTATCCCCGCTCGATGGAATAGGGCCGGACCAGTTGGGGCTCGATGAGCTGGAAAAGTACCTGGTTGAAAGTTCGGTAGAAGAAATTATCCTGGCCACTAGCGCGACCGTCGAAGGTGATATCACCGCCCAGTTTGTTGCCGATATAGCAAGAAAATTTAATATAAATACCAGCCGGCTGGCACGCGGAATTCCGCTCGGTGGTGAGCTTGAGTATGTCGATAGCGGTACTCTGTCGCGGGCGCTTTCGGGCCGCCAGCAGTACAGCTAAAAGCAGGGTCGGTTTGGAAAAGGAGAAAAGGCATGTCAGAAACACTATTTACTAAAATTATTCGGCGCGAACTTCCTGCCGATATTGTCTACGAAGATGATGAAATACTGGCTTTTCGTGATATTAATCCGCAGGCGCCAGTACATGTACTAATCGTTCCAAAGATAGAAATTGCAACGGTTAACGACATTCAACCCGAACATGCGGAGCTCATCGGTAAAATGGTTTTGGTCGCACAGAAGGTGGCTAAACAGGAAGCGATTGCCGATGATGGGTATCGGCTCGCAATTAATTGTAATCGGCATGGTTGTCAGATCGTATTTCATCTTCATATACACCTGATCGGGGGTAAGCAGCTGCGCGGATCAGCCGCCTGATGCAGCCCGCATATTTCCCCTGATGCAATTTGCAGGCTAACCGTTGAGCATTTTGAGGTAGTTCTGGTAGCGGCTTCCGGCAATTTTATGCCGTGCAACTGCATCCAGAACCGCACATTCTGGTTCATTCAGGTGCCGGCAATTGCTAAAACGGCATTGCGCTGAAAAATCGCTAATTTCACGAAATCCGGCACTGATCTGCATGCCTTCGCCTTCGGCGAGCAAGGGTTTGAAACCCCGTATGCCCGGGGTGTCAATCAAATGCCCATGGTTAGGTAAATGATACAGTCGACTAGTTCTGGTCGTATGCCTGCCCTCGTCACTGGTAGCAGAAATTTCCGCTATTTTGATGTTCTCATGCGGTAACAATGCCTGGGTGATCGATGATTTCCCAACCCCTGAAACACCACTCAGCACAGAGGTATGGTTGTCAAAAACTGACCTGAGTCGATCCATACCCAGGCCGGATTTAACGCTGACAGGCAATACCTTATAACCTAACGGCGCATAGATGGTTTCGAGCGAAAAGGGGTCTTGCGACTGTGCGGGTAACAGGTCGAGCTTATTGAGAATAATGGCGGCATTAATATGTTGTTGTTCTGCCGACACCAGGTACTGGTCGAGCAAAAATAGATTGGGTTCGGGCAATACCGAGAGACAAACCAGTAACTGGCTTAAGTTTGCGGCGACCGATTTTGGCGCACCAAAACCATCGATGCGTTGCAGGAAGTTTTCGCGTGCTAAAACGGCGATGACGCGATACTCACCGCCGCCGGTTGTTTCACAAACAACGCGATCGCCGCAGACGATAGCGCCGAGGTTTGATCTAACCGCGCAT
>JAPUFZ010000360.1 GCA_027293245.1 Gammaproteobacteria bacterium | reverse complement strand
TGTGGGGAAATTGTGCAACGCGGTTGCAACCACCCGACCCATTTTTCCGGTGGCACAGGGCTGGTCCGCATCATCCAGCACCTCTAGCAGCACCTTTTCCTGGACATGACCCCAGGGATGATCCGGACACTGAACCGACAGGATGCCGAATTCTTCCGAGCTGTAGTTGTCGGAAACAGGAACGTCCCACTGATCGCGGCACAGATTTCGGAGTTCATCGCTGAGCACTTCACAAATGGTGCGGACTTCCCTTAAACGGACCGGTTTGATCCCCAACTCGCGCGACCGCTGGATTAGTACCCACAGGATCGAGGGATAACAACACAGGTAGTCGGGATCTTCTTTAATCACACTATCGAACAGCTCATTGTGCGGAGTAGCGATGTTGAACACCATGCCGGGGCCGCTGGGATATCCCAGGACCCAGTTTATATCCTTTTTTACCTTCTCACTGGATATCATTCTTTTGATGGTGATGTTCTTACCGGCGAAATCCCGTCGGTGCCACAGGTGATAGCGTAATCCAACGGCCTGGTTTACCGTCCCGGCTAAAACAGTTGTTTTCACATGCACGGGCTGTCCAGTGGAACCGGAGGTATGAATATCGTGCAACTTGCCGTGCCCAGGAGGTGGATTGCGGCTGAAAATCTGGTCGCCAGCCGCCTGAATATCCGCACGGGTGAGTACCGGTGTCTGGCGAAAAGCTTCCAGTGTCAGCTTGCCCGGTTGCAGACCGGAAATAGCTTCCAGGCGGTCAGCGTAGAATGGCGCCGTCGCCGTTGCATGTTCGACCAGAATCCGGATTTGTTCCAGCTGATGAGCAAGCAGTCTTTCCTGGCTCCACCATTCGCTCTGCTGCAATTGGAACACCAGCGCATGAACCTGAGCGATGCGCGGCGGGGAAAAGAAGGGCGGGAAAATTCCCTCGTGCGCGTGCCCGGTCAGCGGTCTGACGGACTGAGCGGGGTGAAGCTTAGTCTTTCCGGTTTTACTCGTCATGCATCGCCGTCCTGAATCTGCAACGCTTGCTTATGCCGACATATAGTAACTTTAACTGTTTTATATCATCCATAGCTTTAATTATATGCGCATTTACAGCATAACTAGCGTACGTATCCGATGATGGAAATAAAGTGGGCAATAGATCCGACCAGGACAAAGAAGTGCCAGATACCATGCGCATGAGTCAAAAATTTGATTTTGTCGAGAATATAAAATATCACACCCAGGGTATAAACCAGACCGCCGGCGATAAGCCAGGATAGACCTGGTTCAGCAAGCTCGGCTTTGAGACTGGCAAAGTCAAAAGCGCAGGCCCAGCCCATTCCAAAATAAATAACCAGCTGCCCAAATTTTACCATGCGCCCGGATAAAAAGATTTCACTGGCGATACCAACCATTGCGAGCGCCCAGACGATAGCTATTATCAGCCAACCATTACCATCGCGCAAACTAACTAACATAAGAGGTGTGTAGGTACCTGCAATGAGAAAATAAATTGCTACGTGATCGAATATCTGGAAAATGTTTTTTAGTTCAAAAGACTTAAAACTGTGATACAGCGTTGACATGGTGTAGAGCATTACCAGGGTGATGCCAAACACGCTAAAACTGAATAATACCCAGGGGTCGCCGGTCTGAATGCCAACGGTAATCAGGGCACCCAGTCCAATCAGCGCGAGTACCGCCCCCACCAGATGGCTGATACTATTGAGTTTTTCGCCGTAGTACATATTGCTTCCTCTGGGTTGGGTGAAACACGCCGGTTTTCAGTTTGTTACGGCACGATAATCGATTTCCAAATGAATGCTAGTGCTCTTTCAATGTGATAATTGGGGAACCTGATTTACTACCCGGCACTATATACCAGACTAATTGGAGATCTGAACTCAATGCCCGCTTCAGGCTAGATGTTGCACTCAATCTCTCCGAGTGCCTTTGTCAGTAGCGCATTTTCACGGTAGTCGATCGGTACCACGACTAGACTGGGTCCTTTTTCCGCAAGCGCATTGGTCAGTAATTGCGAGAAGCCGGCACTGTCCGAGGCCCGATGACCTTGCCAGCCAAACGCACTGGCCAGTTGCAACCAGTCGGGGTTGCCGAACTCGAGATCGGTATGGCGGCCAAATTCTGTTTCCTGTTTCCAGGCAATGAGTCCATAGGCATGGTCTTCCCAGACCATAACCACGATATTACTGCCAAGTCGGGTGGCGGTTTCCATCTCCTGTACATTCATCAGGAATCCGGCGTCACCGGCGATAGCGAGCACTTTTCGATCCGGATGCACCAGGCTGGCCGCAATCGCACCTGGTAAGGCGAATCCCATCGAACAAAAGCCGTTTGGTATCAGGCAGGTATTGGGTTCGTGACACTGATAATAACGTGCAATCCACATTTTGTGCGCACCCACATCTGACAGCAGGATGTCTTTCGGATCCATGACCTGGCGCGTATCCCAGAGTACTTTTTGCGGACGGATGGGTTCGTTGGTCTGGTCGTTGCGATATTCAGCGAAATCGGCTGCCATTCGCTTCCGACTTTGCCGCTGATGGTCGAGGTCAAACTGAATTTGAGTTGATGCTTCCAGTCGCTGGTTGAGCATCCACAGGGTATGTGCAAGATCGCCAACCAGTTCTACTTCGGGATGATAATGCGCGTCAATTTCAGCAGCCAGGAAGTCCGCGTGAATAATCGATTTGTTACCGTCGGGATTCCACAACCGGGGATGATACTCGACCATGTCGAATCCCAGCGTAATGATCAGATCAGCCTCATCGATAGCTCGAGATACGTGGTCGCGGCTGCTCAAACCGATCGTGTAGAGACAGTAGTCTGCATCCATGTCCACGGCACCTTTCGCCATGAATGTATTGATCACACCGATCCCTGTGGTCCCGCAGAATTTTCTTAATTGCTTGCTCGCACGTTTTCGGATACAGCCATTGCCCGCGATAATCACCGGATGCCTGGATCGCATGATCATGTCGAAGGCCTGGTCGACAATTTTGTCTTCGGCAACTGAACGGCGAAAGCGCCTGGGTATCATCGGTATCGACGATGCTTCAGATTTTGCGATGTCTTCCGGTAATTCCAAAAGCACTGCACCGGGCTTTTCGGTACGGGTGACGCGCACTGCCTTGCGCACAATTTCCGGTATCGTCTCGGCATTCAGTATCGTGGTTGCCCATTTGGTGACGGGCCGGAACATGGCGACAACATCCATGATCTGGTGCGACTCCTTGTGCAACCGGGTGGTAGAACCCTGCCCGGTAATAACCAGCATCGGTGCGCGGTCCATATTTGAATCGGCCACTCCTGTTATTAAATTGGTGGCGCCGGGACCCAGGGTCGCCAGGCATCCGGCCGGATTTCCCGTCAGGCGTCCGTACACTTCCGCCATGAAGGCAGCGCCTTGCTCGTGTCGGGTCAGGATAAATTTAATTTGCGTCGACTCTTGTAATGACATGGCAAAATCGGCATTTTCCTCACCCGGGACACCGAATATATACTCGATGCCTTCTTGCTCCAGGCACTTTACGAACAGGTCGGATGCTTTCATGTGGGTATCCTCTAATTGTTGGACCACGGCAGTCTGATTAATAGCTAACATTTCTATATATACCTCATTGTATGTTTTTTTGTAATAGCCAGAGTCTCTGCGACAGTTAATATTTTGCGCAAGGCTAGCGAGCAGGGACATTCGTTTTAATAACAGTCGTTATGTCTGAAAACCACAGGTAACGGTCCTGATCGCTCAATCTTGTGTCTATAAAACCGGGTATTCTGA
>JAPUFZ010000036.1 GCA_027293245.1 Gammaproteobacteria bacterium | reverse complement strand
GATGATATTGGCGCGGTCATCATCATCGCCATTTTTTACACTTCCAATATTTCACAGCGAGCACTGGTGGTCGTCGCCATCTGTATTTTCGTACTGTTTTTCGTTAACCGGCGCAATACAGCCTCCAAAAGCGTATATATTACGCTCGGCATCATCATGTGGATTGCGACCCTGAAGTCAGGTGTTCACGCCACGCTGGCTGGAGTCGTGTTGGCCATGTTTATCCCGATGCAATCAAAACATAGCCCGGAATCGTCACCGCTTAAGGATATCGAACACGATTTGCATACCATCGTCGCCTTTTTTATCTTGCCGATTTTTGCCTTTGTCAATGCCGGTATCAACCTCACTGGCGTCGGTATAGAAGAGGTCCTGCATAGCGTGCCGCTGGGTATTGCGCTGGGTTTGTTTGTTGGCAAGCAACTCGGCGTGTTCGGACTCTGCTGGTTAGTCATTCAGCTTGGTTTGACAAGCTTGCCGAAGGGTGTTTCCTGGACCTCGCTGTACGGCACCGCCGCGCTCTGCGGAGTCGGTTTCACCATGAGCCTGTTTATCGGCTCGCTGGCCTTCGAAGAAACCGGGGTTAACCTGTTATTCGATGAGCGTCTCGGCATTATTATCGGTTCACTGCTATCGGGTATCGCTGGCTACCTGATATTGCGTGTAAGCCTGCCCGCAATCATTCCACCTGGTGAACCGGCACCGACCAAACTCTAATCTCAACTTGTTTATCGCCTGCCCCGGCAACATAATACGCGCTTTGGTAGAGGTGGCAGTCATGCGTAGTCGATTAATCATCGTATTGCTATTAATACTGGTCACGGTCGGTTTATCTGCCTGTGGTAACAAGGGCCCCTTGACACTGCCCGAAGAAGACGATGAAAAATCAAAAAGCACCTATTAGTCCGTATTTATAGACTCAGAAACTATTGGACCATTTTAACTACAAAGACAACAGCCTGTATTGCGAAGACGTCGCCATTGACAACCTCGCCGAAACCTACGGCACGCCGCTGTATGTTTATTCGCGCGCGACGCTGGAACGACACTGGCATGCCTTTGATCGCGCCCTGGCGGGTCGTGATCACCTGGTCTGTTATGCTGTGAAGGCAAATTCAAACCTGGCAGTACTGAATGTCCTCGCCCGGCTGGGTTCCGGCTTCGATATCGTTTCGGGTGGCGAATTGCAGCGTGTGCTTCGCGCCGGCGGCGACCCGAACAAAATTGTTTTTTCGGGTGTCGGTAAGTTACCGCAGGAATTGGAAATGGCGCTGAATTGCGGCATCCATTGTTTTAACGTCGAGTCCGAGCAGGAACTCGAACGGTTAAACCAGATCGCCAGTCAAAACCAGAAAATCGCAACCGTATCCTTCCGCGTCAATCCCGACGTCGACGCAAAAACGCATCCCTATATTTCGACGGGACTGAAGGAGAACAAGTTTGGTATCAATTTCGAGGATGCTGAAGCTGTTTATCTGAAAGCCAAAGACATGGCGTATATCGACGTTATCGGTATCGATTGCCATATCGGATCACAATTGACCGAATTGTCTCCCTATATCGACGCGCTGAATCGTTTGCTTTACCTGGTTCAACGATTGCAACAGAAAGGTATAGAGATTAAACACCTGGACCTCGGTGGTGGGCTCGGTATCCGCTACCGGGACGAGACCCCGCCATTGCCCGGCGAGTGGGCTAGCGCCTTAAAAAATCAGCTCGATGACTTCGAGGGTACGATCCTGGTCGAGCCTGGTCGCGCGATTGTCGGAAACGCCGGCATACTGGTCAGCCAGGTGAGTTACGTCAAGCATTCGCAAGACAAAAACTTTGCCGTAATCGATGCGGCAATGAACGATTTAATCAGACCTTCGTTATATAATGCCTGGCTCGAAATCATTCGCGTCGATCAGCACAGCGATGAACCTTCGCGGAACTACGATATCGTCGGCGCGATTTGCGAAACCAGTGACTTTCTCGGCAAGGATCGATCCATGCAAATAGCACAGGGCGATCTGCTCGCGATCCGGTCGGCTGGCGCCTATGGCTTTTCGATGGCTTCGAACTACAATTCACGTACCCGTGCGGCCGAAGTGATGGTCGATGGCGATAAGCATTATTGTGTACGGCAACGTGAAGTGTTCGATGATCTAATCCAGGGCGAATCCTTGTTACCCTGAGTCGGTGTCATTAATGCAACTTAAATTTTCGAAAATGCATGGTCTGGGTAATGATTTCATCGTTATCGATGCGATTAACCAGGACTTTGTACCCGAACCGGAACGAATTCGCGACTGGGCCCAGCGCCATACCGGCATTGGCTTTGATCAGCTGTTGGTAGTTGAAGCGCCTGAAACTGACCAGGCTGATTTCAAGTACCGAATTTTTAATGCTGATGGTGGCGAAGTGGAACAATGCGGCAATGGTGCCCGTTGTTTTGCCCGCTTTGTGCGTGAACAAAATTTGACCGATCTCGATATGATATCGGTTGAAACCAGTAGCGGGCTGATTCAGCTGGAAATGCTGGATGATAACCGGGTACGTGTGAATATGGGTATTCCACGGTTCGAGCCACAGGCGATTCCACTGGATACCGAAACCCAGGCAGATCAGTATTCACTGGATATCGACGGCCAGTCAATTAAATTCAGCGCGCTGGCGATCGGCAACCCGCACATTGTCATACAGGTCGATGACGTAGCCAGTGCCGATGTCGAATCCCTGGGTCCCTTGCTGGAATCGCATGCGTTTTTCCCCCAACGCGTGAATGTCGGATTCATGCAAATTATCGACCGTGGCCATTTCAAACTACGCGTGTTTGAACGTGGTGTCGGTGAGACCAAAGCCTGTGGTAGTGGCGCCTGCGCTGCATTCATTGCGGGCCAACGACTGGGGTTGCTCGATGCGCTGGCACAGGCGCATCTTTACGGCGGAGACCTCAAACTCGAATGGCAAGGAGAAGGAAACCCCGTTATGATGACAGGTGAAACCGTAATGGCATTCCAAGGTGAAATAAACAATGAGTAAAACGACGGCAAAACCAGATAACATCTCTCAAACCGAAGAGGCGAAGGTTATTGACTATTTGCAAAAGAACCCTGGGGTACTGGAGTCCTATCCGGAGGTTTTTACGGCCTTGTCGATTCCCCATCACGGCGGTGACGTCGCCTCACTGGTGGAACGGCAACTGAAAATTTTGCGTAATGAAAATGCAAAACTGAAAAAAAATATGTTAGAGCTGGTCAGTATTGCCCGTGAAAATGAAGAATTGAATCAACGCTTTCATCGTCTGGCGACGGAACTGATTTCCACCGACCAGTTGCACGATGTACTGGCAATGGTACAGGACCAGGTGCGGACCTTTTTTTACACCGACTATGTTCTATTCAAGTTTCTGCCTGATATCACCGATAAAAAGAAAAGACTCAGCGCCCACTCCCTGGACAAAAAAAGTGACATTGTGGAAACCATCAGACCCTGGCTGAAACAACGCAAACCTGTCTGCGGGCAGCTCGACGACAATATTAAGCGTGAGTTGTTTGGTGTCGGCATCAGGGTTGAATCATGTGCCCTGGTGCCTTTGTATCATACCGGTGAACTGGGTTTACTCTGCCTCGGCAGTGTCAGCAAAGCACGCTTTAACCGGGATATGGGAACCATATTCCTGGAACAACTCGGCGAACTGGTCAGTACCCGTATACATGGGCTGCTGAGCGCTTAAACCATGAAACAGAAAGAATATCTGGAGAACTATATCCAGATGTTGCGCAGCGAAAAATATTATTCACCGCATACCTGCAAGAATTATCAGCGCGACCTCAACAAATTTTCTGAATTTCTGCTCACTCGAGACATCGAGCAATGGGCCCAGGTTAACTACGGCGAGGTTAGTGCCTACGCCGCACACCGATTTCGCAACGGTCTGAAGAGTCGCTCGATACAACGCGAACTTTCTTCGATTCGAGGATTATTTCAATACCTGATTCGAGAAGGTGTGATGAAAAACAATCCAGCGAAACAGGTTAGCGCACCCAGGGGCGAACAGCGCCTGCCAAAAACTTGCGATGCCGAGCAAATAGGTCGCTTGCTTGATCATAGCAGCAGCGATGATGAACTACTGGTTCGAGACCTGGCGATGTTTGAGCTGATGTATTCATCGGGTCTGCGCCTGGCCGAACTGGTAAGCATCAATCTGACTGACCTCGATATTGGCCAACGACAATTGATCGTGACCGGTAAAGGTAATAAAACACGCTACCTGCCAATCGGCTCCAGGGCAGTCGAGGCGATTCGACGCTGGTTACGCATTCGGTTAAATTTTTTCCGGGTGGAAGACCATGAGGCCCTGTTTATCAGCCGACTGGGAAAACGCATTTCAGCGCGCAATGTGCAATGCCGGTTGAATGCACTGGTTAAACGCCGAGCGCTCGATCAACCGCTGTCGCCTCACGCACTGCGACATTCATTTGCCACGCATTTACTCGAATCGAGTGGCGACTTACGCGCGGTGCAGGAACTGCTGGGCCACGCCAACATCAACACCACACAGATTTACACCCACCTCGATTTCCAGCACCTGGCGAGAGTCTACGATGCAGCGCATCCGCGTGCAAAAAGAAAGTCTTGAAATTGTTGCTTATGACCCTTATATCAAGCGGTAATCACCTGAGGTATTATTTTGGATCAATATAGAGGCACTACCATCTTGTCGGTCCGGCGTGGCGACAGCGTAGTAATTGGTGGTGACGGCCAGGTCAGTATGGGCGACACGATTATGAAGGGCAACGCCAAAAAGGTGCGCCGCCTTCACAAAGACCAGATAATCGCCGGTTTTGCCGGCGGTACCGCAGATGCATTCATGCTGTTCGAACTATTCGAAGGCAAGCTCGAAAAACATGGTGGGCAAATGGTACGCGCTGCTGTCGAACTCGCCAAAGAATGGCGCTCCAGTAAAATACTGCGCCAACTCGAAGCACTGTTATGCATTGCCAACGAGGAAGCCTCGTTGATCATCTCTGGTAATGGTGATGTCATCGAACCCGAAGACAGCCTGATGGCAATCGGTTCGGGTGGCGCCTATGCGCACGCCGCGGCGCGAGCAATGCTCGATACCACCGAATTGAATGCGCGTGAAATCGTTGAGAAAGGCCTACAGATCGCCGGACAAATTTGCATTTATACCAACCTGAATCATAGTTTCGAAGAAATTAACTACGGCAAGAAATGA
>JAPUFZ010000359.1 GCA_027293245.1 Gammaproteobacteria bacterium | reverse complement strand
GGGCTCTCCGGATCGGGAAAGTCAACCATGGTACGTTGCCTGTCCCGACTGGTGGAACCCACCGCCGGTGAAGTGATCATGGACGGACAGGATGTACTGAAAATGAGCGATGCCGAATTAATCGAATTTCGGCGTCACAGGATGGGAATGGTTTTCCAGAATTTCGGTTTGCTACCCCATTTGACCGTGCTCGAAAATATTTGTTTTCCGCTGAAAGTACAGGGTGTCGACTTGCAAAAGCGCGAATCGCGCGCCCGTGAAGTGATCGAACTAGTGGGCCTCGAGGGCAGAGAAAACAGCTTTCCGAGGCAACTTTCCGGTGGCCAGCAACAACGTGTCGGCATTGCTCGTAGTCTGGCGGTAGAGCCCGACCTGTGGTTTCTGGATGAGCCATTCAGTGCACTCGATCCACTCATACGCCGGCAGATGCAGGATGAATTTTTGCGCTTACAGAAAATGCTGCACAAGACTATCGTATTTATCACCCATGATTTCCTCGAAGCGCTGCGACTGGCTGATCGTATCGCCATCATGAAGGATGGTCAGGTGGTACAAATTGGAACTCCGGCGGATTTGGTCATGAACCCTGCGGACGGCTATGTCGCCGAGTTCACCAAGGATGTGCCGCGCGTGCGAATCATTACCGCGGGCGAGATTGCCGATACCGGAAAGAGCAAGGACGGGCTCGGGCAACATGTCGATGCCGGCGCTACGCTGGAAGCGATCATGCCGATGTTCGATGCCAGTCCCGAAGGCCTTGTGGTTGATCAAGATGGTCAGGGAATAGGCGTGGTAACTCCACAACTGGTCGTTAATGCGCTCGCGGCCGCACCGGATCAGAGCTGATGTTGGATAGGGTATTGGCGCGAAATTATCGTGGTCTATGGCCATGGTTGGCAGTTATCGGGGTTACCCTGGTAAGCCTGTTATTGCGCGACCAGGTGGCCTGGCTGAGCAAGTTACCCGGCGACATGGTCATCCCTGTATCGAGTTGGATAAACCTGTTTATGGACTGGTTTGTCAGCAGCTTCAAATGGTTCTTCCGTTCCCTCAACTGGTTGTTATCCTGGCCTATGAGTGGTGCGCAGGGGTTGCTGCAGTGGTTGCCCTGGCCTGCGACTATTGCCGGATTTTGTACCATTGCCTGGGTCGCCTCGGGCTGGCGCCTGTCTGTTTTCACCGGGCTGGCGCTTTTTTATATGGTCGTTACGGGTCATTGGGAGCCCAGCATGAATACGCTGGGTATCGTATTTATATCGATTCCACTCGCCGTTGCGGTCGGCGCGGTGCTCGCGATCGGCGCCTATAACTCCAGGCGTGCGAATAGCATCATCCAGCCAATCCTCGACCTGATGCAAACAGTACCGACATTTGCGTACCTGATTCCGATCCTGCTGCTGTTTGGCTTCGGACCGGTTGTCGGCGTCGTTGCCGGCGCCATCTACGCCTGTCCGCCGATGGTACGCAACATGATACTGGGGTTGCAGAAAGTACCAGCCGAGGTGATCGAGTCCGGCATCATGTCCGGTTCCACCAAACGGCAGTTGTTCTGGTGGGTGCAGGTGCCAACAGCGATGCCAAATATCATGATCGGGGTCAATCAAACCACGATGTGTGCGCTGAGTATGGTCATCATTGCCGCGATCATCGGTGGATCGGCCGATATTGGCTGGGCAGTGTTGAGCACCATGCGCAAAGCACAGTTTGGTCAAAGTTTGCTAGCAGGGGTAGTGATCGCACTGATAGCGATGATCCTGGACCGAATAAGCCGGGGCTTTACCGATCGGGTACGCGCGGTTGAGCGTCGGCACCTGGGTCGCAGCGAACGATTGAAGCCCTGGTATATCGCGCTCGGCCTGATGCTGGCCTTTATCCTGTTGTCGATATTTCTTCCCGCGCTCCAGGCCTATCCCGATCAATGGGTGGTCTACCCTGCGGCCATCATTAACGACGCCCTGTTTTATATCACCGCCAATTACTCGGATGTAACCAATAGCATCAAGAACACCGCCCTGTTTTACTACCTGTTACCGCTCAAGATTGGTTTTGGCAAAGCGATATCACCGTTTTCCTGGGGCTTTTCGCTCACACCGGCCATGATATGGGCTTATGCGATCGCGGTTATCAGCCTTGGCGGCTGGTTATTTGTCAAACGTGGATGGCACCTGGCAGTTACCGTGGTGATCATCGGTGGGCTATTGTTCTATGGTGTTACCGGCATTCCCTGGCTGTCATTCATTCTCGTCGTTACCCTACTGGCCTGGCAGGTCGGCGGCGCACGGACTGCAATATTATCGTTACTTGGCTGGTCGTTCATGTTGTTTACCGGCATCTGGCCGCAAGCCATGTTGTCGGTGTATATGTGTCTGGCAGCGGTCATCGTATGCCTGCTACTGGGTGGTGCCCTGGGTATCTGGGCGAGCCAGAGTCAACGCGTTTCGAATTTTATCCGACCGATCAATGACACGCTGCAGAGCATGCCGTTGTTTGTCATTTTGATTCCGTTCCTGATGTTTTTTCAAATCGGTGAATTTACTTCTTTCCTCGCCATTATCGCCTATGCCATTGTTCCAACCATACGTTATACCGAGCATGGCCTGCGCTCGGTACCGCCTGAGTCCGTGGAAGCCGGGCGTTCGATGGGTTGTACGCCGCGGCAAATGCTGTGGGAAGTAAAGATGCCATTGGCAATCCCGGAAATCATGCTGGGAGTGAACCAGACCGTGTTGTTTGCGCTCGCTATGTTGGTGATCACTGCCCTGGTTGGTAGTAAGGGTCTCGGCCAGTCGGTTTATATTGCGCTCAGCAGTGCCGATACAGGCCTGGGTATGGTGGCTGGGTTGGGTATAGCGCTGATTGCTATTATTGCCGACCGCATCATCCAGTCCTGGAGTAAGAAAAGAAAGAAAGCCCTGGGCCTGACGTGAGCCGGCCAGGACGTGGTTTTTCATAATTAATCAGAGCCCTCGCCCGCTATGAGTCAACACAATGTATTGATCATTATGTCGGATGAGCACACGCGTTCGGTATTGGGTGCTTATGGAAACACACAGGTACATACCCCGGCCCTCGACAAACTGGCGAATG
>JAPUFZ010000358.1 GCA_027293245.1 Gammaproteobacteria bacterium | reverse complement strand
GCGCCTGTTGACCCAGGGTATGGTGTTGAAAGACGGCAGTAAAATGTCTAAATCCAAGGGTAATACTGTCGATCCACAGGAACTGATCGATCGCTTTGGCGCTGATACTGTGCGTTTGTTTATCATGTTCGCGTCACCGCCGGAACAGTCCCTGGACTGGTCCGATGCGGGTGTCGAGGGTGCGCATCGATTCCTCAAACGCCTGTGGCGGGCCATCTACAACCATATGGATTCGATCTCCGGTGAAATTCCACACCTGGATGCAGGCTCTGACTCGCTAAACCAGGGGCAGAAATCAATGCGCCGGAAACTGCACCAGACCATTAAGAAAGTGAGTGACGATTTTGGACGACGGCTGACTTTCAATACCGCTATTGCCGCGAACATGGAACTGTTGAACAGCATCAGCAAATTTGATGACGAATCGGTCACCGCAAAGGCGATTCGACAGGAAACATTTGAAACCATGGTATTGATGTTAGCGCCTGTTATCCCCCACCTTTGCCACCAGCTTTGGCAGGACCTGGGACAGGAGGGTGTCGTCATCGATTGCCCCTGGCCACGGTATGATGAGTCCGCACTGGTACAGGAAAATATCGAAATGGTGATTCAGGTGAATGGTAAGCTACGGGGTAAAATGCAAATTAACGCAGATACAGATAGAGCGGGTTGCGAAAATATGGCCTTACAAAACGAGCAGGTACAGCGCCATATTGGTGGTGCGCCGGTAAAGAAGGTCATCGTGGTGCCAAAAAAACTGGTCAATATTGTTGTATGAATGAGTCCAGGGCGTAGTTCGGTGAAGCCATGAAATCATCGCGATCTATGGTTATTTTTTTATTGTTGGGGCTGCTTTCTGCCTGTGGTTTCCACCTGCGAGGTGTTGCCGCTCTGCCGGCAGAATTGCAGTTTATACAGTTAACTACTGACAATTTAACTGTTAGCCAGGTATCTCAGCTTAACCGGAATCTGGTGCAGGCCGGGGCCAGTTTAAATAACGATGGGAGTTCGGACCGGGTAGGTCTGACGGTGACGATCGGGTCCCTGCCCGAGCGCACGCTGGTAGATTCTTCCGGTTCGGATACCATCATAATTCGGCTGTCGCGTGAACTGAGCTACAGCCTGACCAGCGCTACCGGTGAACGTCTGGCGGATCATACAACCATCATCCGGCAGATGGATCTACAACTCGACAATAATGATGCGCTATCCATCGAGTATGAGAGAAAAAGCGCGATCGAGTCACTGGACCGGATACTGATGAATCAACTGGTACTGCAGCTCGAACGTTTTTAGATTCTCTAATAATTTCGCCCTAAAATTTACCGGTCACCCACAACAGTTTATAATCACGGTTTTAAGGTCGGCTACCTGGTTTACCAAAACCCCGGAATGATATTGGAACATCAGTAATTATGTCTAATTTGACCGAATCGGATTCACCTGTAAAACGACGCAATCCTTTGCTCTGGATTAGTCTGATCGTTGCCGGACTAATCATCTATGTATTAGTGGGCTCGGAGCGGGGTAATCAAACTGCCGTGATCGAGGTTGAGCAGGTCGGGCAGGTCGAGCGGGTCGAGCAGGTCGGGCAGGTCAGGTTGGTCGGGCTGGTTGAGACCAGGAAAGAGATTGAACGTAGTTTGCTGATTCCCCCCGGGATGCGGGCACGTCAGTATATTGCCGAGATTAGAAAAAAAGGAGAGCCCTATCCGTTTGCCAGTATTTATGATACGGGTTCGAGTTTCCAGGATGAGGGTAGCCTGGCCGATGCGCACCTGTTGTATTTTTTTAGCGCCAGGGAAGGTTATGTACCAGCGATGATGAAATTGGGAGAAATGGCAGATCCGACGCTATTCCGCGCTGAAAATAGCTTGCTTGATCGTGCCGATCCAATTCAGGCTTATAAATGGTATCGAATGGCCGCAGCGCAGGGACACGGTCCTGCTACAGACGGTGTCAACAAATTGCTGCAGTGGGCTAACGCGGAATCAAAATTGGATAATCCAGATGCGCGCCAACTGCTGCTGAATTTTAAATAGTTAGCCCTATGGTAATTACTATGAAAAATATACTACGTATTCTGGTTCTCTTTCTGATAGTTGGAATCTTCAGTAATTTACAGGCCGGGAGCAAACCGTTGGTGATGGAAGGTAAGAAAACGCTATACCAGCGTGTACTGAACACGCCAGATGCCCGAATCTATGCGAGCCCGGAACAATCCGAAAACTCAACCGAAGTGATTCCATTTAGCGTTCTATATGTATATGCCAAACGCGGTGGCTGGATCGAGGTTGGTTTTGACAGTTTTGGGAATACGGCTGGCTGGATGCAACGCGATGCGGCTATTGTCTGGAATCAGGCACTGACGATTTCATTCAAAGATCCTCAGGATATTCAACGAGTCATGCTATTTAGTAATAAACGTACCTTACAAAACCTGGTCGATGAATATGACAGGGATGCTTACCAGGAATTGTATCAATCGGTTGTCAATGGTGAGAGCGTTGAGGACTCTCCAGTGATAGCCATTCAGCCCGAAGGCCATATCGATATCCGCGAAAATTTTTACCTGGTGCCTATAAAGCAGCACGAAGACGTATACCTCGGCAGTGAACAGGCACGGTTACTGGAAGTCGCCAGCGTGCCACTTGATGACGCTGGGATCGAGGACCCTAATTTGGCAGCATCAAACCCAGGCGCAAGAAGCTATCGCAGCGGCATTCATTTTGTGATTGATTCAACCGCTTCGATGGGTCCTTATATTGATCGTACGCGTGAAGCCGTAGCCAGAGTTTATTCTGCTATCGAGAAACAGGGCCTTAGCGATCAGGTTAGTTTTGGATTGACGGCCTATCGAGATAATCTGGACCAGGTTCCTGAACTCGAATATTTGACCCGGCGTTACGTTAGCCTTGAGCAGGGCTCTGACGTCGAACAGTTCTTAAATCGGGTTAATGAACTCGACGCTTCACTGGTGTCCAGTATTGATTTTCGCGAAGATGCCTACGCCGGAATCAAATCTGCGCTCGACGATACGGACTGGTCTAAATTCGACGCCCGCTACGTCATCTTGATTACCGATGCGGGTCCGCGTGAAAGTGACGATTCACTTGGTGCAACGCGCCTGAACGCACGGGCCCTGCGCCAACTGGCCTACGACAAGGGCGTATCGATCTGGGTATTACATTTACGCACACCGTCGGTTAAGGCTGACCACCAGAAAGCCGAATCCTTGTATAAAGAAGTCTCTCTCTATCCTGGCATTGGAGATTTTTACTATGGTGTGCGCCTGGGCCAGGTTGATGAGTTCGGCAGGGTTCTCGAGATACTGGCGAATCAGATTACACAACAGGTGCTGGCGACCACAAAAGGCGTGCCGCCGATTCCACTAGAACGGGAGAGTGAGGTGCAAACCCAGTTGTCCGATTTGCAGGACCGGGTTGCCAAACTGGGTAATGCACTGCGTCTGCGTTACATCCAGAGAAAATCAGGCCAACCCTTGCCTAAGGTATTCAATGCCTGGATGATTGATAAGGATTTTATGAATCCGCAACGTTCAGCAGTCGATGTACGCGTCTTAATGACACGCGATCAGCTCAGTGATCTGAAAAGTGTCATGCAGCAGGTGCTGGAGCTCGCAGAAGAAGGTGTGTTAAGCCCGCAGAACTTTCTCGATGATCTGAAAAGCCTGGCCGCGACGGTTAGCCGGGATCCGGCAGCGGTTGCGGGCAGTACCTCCGGCGCAGGCGCCAGTCTGGCGGAGATGGGTTACATGCGAGAATATATAGAAGATTTACCCTACACTGGTGAAGTCATGAATTTGACTATCGAAACCTGGGAAGAGTGGTCGGCAAAGGTCCAGATCGAGTTCATGAACCGACTCGATAGCAAGATCAATTACTACCAGGCCCTGCATGATCATACCGATCTTTGGGTCACCCCTGGAGGCGGGCCGGTGACCGGTAACTCGGTATTCCCCATCTCCCTCGATCTCCTGCCTTAGCTTGATCAGCAGTTCCCTAACTACAATTTCAACGAAAACATCGTCGTGATAGCAGGGTGCTGAAAAATGACCTCTATCGTTTATTCTTTGAGAAATGTGGTCAAGGAGCGACTGGTAGAAAATGCCGGTTTCAGGCTGAAGGTTCCCAGTATCGATATTCATGCCGGGGAAAACATCGCCCTGGTCGGACACAGTGGTTGTGGCAAGAGTACTTTAATGGATATACTCGCACTGGTATTACATCCGGATAAGGCTGATCGATTCTTGATAGACCCGGTAGACGGTGAGGCCGACGATATCGATGATTTCTGGCGGCGAAAAAAACGTAATCGATTGTCACGGATTCGCAAGCAGCACATTGGTTATGTATTGCAATCTGGCGGGTTACTACCCTATCTTAGCGTTCGCGAAAATATAGAACTGCCACGTAAATTACTCAAATTGCCGGACGATGACTCGATCAATTCGATATCACGAGTACTGGGCATACATCGGCAACTCGACAAATTGCCGGGCTTGCTTTCTGCCGGTGAAAGACAGCGTGCAGCCTTTGCACGGGCCTTGTCGCATCGGCCTTCGATACTGCTCGCCGATGAACCCACCGCCGCGCTCGATCCAATCACGGCGAGAAAAATCATGGCGGTGGTGATGGAATTGATCAAAGGATTAAAAATCACCCTGATAACAGCCAGTCACGACTGGGCACATGTCTACAGGATGGATTTACGTGTCTTGCGCCAGGAAGCCGGACCTGCCGAGGATGGCCGCATCTATGAATCGACCTTTCGTGATTAATACAATTTTGCGATGAGTCAGGTAGGCAATATTGTGCGTTTGAGTTTTCGCGACTACACGCATGAATGGCGTATGTCAGGCTGTTTCATATTTTCGCTCGCCGCCGTATTGGCGCCATTGATGATTTTATTCGGCTTAAAATTTGGTATTGTCAGTTCGATGGTCACTCAGTTGATAGAAAACCCGGTAAACCGGGAGATCCGTTCGATAGGCAGTGGCCACTACAAGCAGCAATGGTTTGACCAGTTTCGAGATCGTAACGATGTTGAATTTATCATTCCAAAAACCCGCGCCCTGGCGGCAACCATGCAGTTGAAAAGTGAAACAGCAAAAAGAATTTTGACAGCCGAGCTACTGGCGACTGCCAGACGGGATCCATTACTCGCCAATTTGGCAAAAACGCCCTGGGACTACTACCAGATTATTTTAAGCCAGAGTGCGGCTAAAAAGCTAAACGTCAATAAGGGTGATCAAATTGATGCCAGCCTGGCCCGGCAGTTTCAGGGCAAGCGCGAAAGAGTACATCTAAAGGTCAACGTAATTGACATTGCCGACGCAGCGGTAGCGAGTCGAAGTGTTGCCTTTGTTCATCTCGATTTGTTACTCGCAACAGAACAGTTCAAGGATGGCAGGGCAGTACCTGATCTTGGATGGCACGGGGATGTTATCAATGAGGCATCTCGAAGTTACCCATCGTTCAGGCTATATGCCGCCTCGATCTACGATGTCGCAACACTGGTAAAAGTTCTGGAGGAGCAGGGCGTGAGGGTAAAGACTAACGTGGCTGAAATAGCTACGGTACAATCGATTGATCAGAATCTTTCAATTATATTCTGGATTATTGCCTGTGTCGGCGCAGCTGGATTTGCCTTTTCACTGGGGGCCAGCTTGTGGGCGAATGTCGATCGCAAGAAAAAGGACCTCAGCGTTTTGCGCCTGATCGGTTTTAAAAGTGGCAGAATAGTTCTATTTCCCGTGATGCAGTCACTCTACACCGCAGTGCTCGGTTGGCTACTGGCAGTGCTGGTATACCTGGTGTTTGAGCAATTGATCAATCGATTCCTGGCGCCGCGTTTAAATCTGGAGCAGACCCTGTGTTTTCTGCTTTCCGAACATTTCTTCTGGGCACTCGGCTTAACCGTGGGCATTGCCATGCTGGCCGCCATCATGGGCGGAATGCGTGCGGCGAATATAGAGCCATCCGATGGCCTTAGAGATATTTAAAGGCTAGTCTACCAATGCAAGCTTCCAGCTTAATGCAAAACCCGGCGCCAATATACCTGTTGTCCAGCGATGAACCCCTGCTGCTGCGCGACTGGCTCGACGCAGCGCGCAAATCGTTGAAGCATGAAGGATTTGAGGATATACAAAACCACTCTGCCGATACCGGTGTTGACTGGCAGGAACTGCTTTACGAATGCGATATGCCCTCTTTGTTTGCGGATAAAAAATGCCGCATCATCCGAATTCCAAATGGGAAACCAGGACAGCAGGGTGCTAAAACCATTCAAAGCTTATGCGAAAACCTGCCGCAAGATTGCGTATTTATTTTTGTGATCCCAGGACTGGATCGTGCAATTAAAAATTCAAGCTGGTTCAAGCGTGTGCAACAGGCCGGCGAGATAGTCGAATTGAAGCCGGTTTATTTAAACCAGTTGCCTGACTGGATAATGCAGCGGGCGAAGCAGAAATCTCTCCACATCGATGCGCAGTCGGCGGCGTTCCTGGCCGAGCGCACCGAAGGTAATTTACTTGCGGCTGATCAGGAACTGGAGAAACTTTCGATTCGATTTGCCGATACGAGTGAGCTGACATTTGAAACCATCGAGCAATCGGTGGCGCAGAGTTCGCGTTACAATAATTTTGTACTGGTAGATGCCTGTCTGGCAGGTAATACCCAAAGAGCGATGAAAGTTTTGAACAGCCTGGTGGCCGAAGGTTATGTAACCACTCAGTTGCTCTGGGCCATACAGTCGACGCTGGAGCAATTAGTCAGGCTGAAACAGGCGCAGGTATCGGCGCGACTCGGTGCTCAGCTTTGGGCGAGCCTGAGAATCTGGAGTTCGAAACAGCGTTTGTTCCAGGCTGCATTAGCAAGAATGGAGCTAGATCAAATTGAGCGTTTGCTACAAAGCTGTGCTACATTAGATCGAATTGGCAAAGGCCAGCAGTATGCTGGTTATCCAGATATGGACTGGCTACAGATGAAAACCCTGGTGGGTGAATTTTGTGGTGTCTGGTCAAACTAGATTTTCAGGCAGGCAAGATGGTAAATGAGTATTGCAATTAAAAATGATTTCGAATCGCACACTGCCGATATAAAGCAGTATATGGCGCAATTGGGCCAACGCGCACGGCAGGCGGCTGACGTGCTGTCATACGCGCATCCTGAGATAAAAAATGCTGCATTACTGAATATTGCCAGTGCAATTGATAAGCATCGCGGCCGGATCAGGAGCGAGAACGGCGTGGACATGCAGGCGGGTAAATCGGCAGGCCTCGAAGAAGCCATGCTCGACCGTTTGTTATTATCTG
>JAPUFZ010000357.1 GCA_027293245.1 Gammaproteobacteria bacterium | reverse complement strand
GACAAATACAACCAGTTAAACCAGCCAGCTCACCCCGGTGGGTTTGCTGCGCCGTTTCAGGAGCCCTTGTTTCCACAGCAAGAGGCGGAGATCATGGGAGGCAGAATCCCGCTATCCGCTACGAAGGCGATTATTCCGGACAGCCTCGACCTGGTAGTTATCGGTGCATTTACTGCTGCAGAACTAAACTGGTATGAACAATAGACACACCCTTGCTAAAATTGCTGAGTTCGCTAAGCAAAGGTTTATCGTCAAACTCGCAAATAAACATAACTAGCTCCACTCCCACCATGCTTCGGTTGTGCCGGGCACCAGCCAAGTACCGAAGACTGTCGCGACAACCAGTATCTTACTAATGGCCTAAGTACGGCCTTGCTACCCGAACGGTTTCCCTTGCCGTGGATAATCACGAGTAACTTTAATTCCGCTGTAACTGCCCGATGAAGAAATTCTTCTAGCGCCGCGATGGCTTCTTTTTGAGTATATCCGTGCAAGTCGAGGTGATCCCCGATCGCTAGCTGGCCCCGACGTATTTTACGCTCCAGTTTTTTTTGAATACCACTATCGAACTGGGAGTCGCTGATTTTAGTTTGTTGATCGTAGCTAATATTGACAAAATCCAGGCTAGGTTCTGAAACCCCGGTCTTTGCTCTGGGCAGGGCTATTTTTTTTGCCCGATCATGGTATACATTGATGCGGTCATCGGAAATTCTCTTCACACCTGTCATCAATTCGGTGAAGTTCGTATCCTCACTGTGATCTTCATTGGTCATGGGTTTAAGTTTCACTTTTGGATTCGGCTGCAAATAAGTCGCAGGCGGATATTAATTTGGTTTATTATTCCGCATATTTTCGTCATAAATCAAGCGATGTATATTCTTATCACCAATGATGACGGATATCTTGCGCCGGGAATTCGAATTCTGGCTGAATATCTTTCGTCGATCGCCAAAATCACGGTTGTAGCACCGGATAGAAATAAAAGTGGTGCGAGTAATTCGCTGACCTTAACCCGCCCACTAAGAGCGATACTGAGCAACGATGGCTTTTATTATGTAGATGGTACGCCGACTGATTGCGTGCACCTGGCGATTTCTGGTCTGCTGGACCCGAGTCCGGACATGGTGGTTTCCGGTATCAACGCGGGTGCCAATCTGGGCGACGATGTTTTGTATTCTGGTACAGTAGCTGCTGCGATGGAAGGAAGGTTTCTCGGATTACCGGCAATTGCGGTTTCACTGGCAGGTGAAAGTAAGCAGCACTATGAAACTGCGGCCGCGATTACAAAGCGGATTATTGAAAATCTGGTTAAAAACACGCTGCCGGTAGACACTATCTTAAATATTAACGTGCCGGACCTGGAGCTGGACGAGATTGACTCGATCCAGGCGACACGCCTGGGCTTTCGTCACAAGGCCGAATCGATGGTGACACAATACGACCCCCAGGGCAGGCCGGTCTATTGGGTGGGTCCGCCCGGTCCGGCACAGGATGCGGGACCAGGCACCGATTTTTATACGGTAGAACACAGCCAGGTATCGGTGACACCTTTGCAGATTGACTTGACCCGCCACGAGCGTATCGATCCGTTACAACAATGGCTTACAGACCTGGCATGAATTTGAAAAACAGTAACCATCAGGGTATTGGCATGACGTCGCAGCGAACCCGGGATCGGTTAATTCAACGCCTGGAAGACCAGGGGATCGATAACGAGCTAGTGCTTGACGTCATGCGTCGAACTCCGCGCCACCTGTTCGTCGATGAAGCGCTGGCGCATCGGGCCTATGAAGATATAGCCCTGCCGATAGGTTTTGGCCAGACCATTTCGCAACCCTATATCGTGGCGATTATGACCCAACGCCTGCTCGACGCGGGCATGCCAAATTCGGTGCTTGAAATCGGCACGGGTTGCGGTTACCAGACCGCGATACTGGCAAATATTTTTCCACAGGTATACACCGTGGAGCGAATAGAAGCGCTGCATAAAATAGCGAAAAAAAGGCTGACCGATCTCGAATTTTTCAATGTCCAGTTTCGTCACACCGATGGCAATGGTGGTTGGCCTAATCCTGGCTACCATTTTGACCGCATTATGATGACTGCCGCCTGCACCGAACTGCCTGATGCTTTGATCCAGCAATTGTCAAACCAGGGCGTCATGATCTTCCCGTTCGATGATGGAATCGATCAGACACTGACACTGGTTACCAGGACATCGCAGGGCCTGGAAAGCGAGGCCCTGGAAAAAGTGTCTTTTGTGCCCTTGCTACCAGGGCTTGTTTGATATCTCATTGAAAGAGCACTAGTTAATGCAATTATTCGAAAACCTGTATCATGCCGTGATTCGAATGGCGAGGCGAAAACATGCACCAGTATATTTATCGCTGTTGAGTTTCTTCGAGTCATTCATCCTGCCTTTTCCTCCACCCGATGTGATGTTAGCGCCAATGTCGCTGGCTGCTCCTGCAAAAGCGATGTACCTGGCAAGCCTGACCTTAATAGCATCGGTAGTCGGTGGAGTAGTTGGTTACCTGATCGGCGCTTTCCTGTTTGAGCAGGT
>JAPUFZ010000356.1 GCA_027293245.1 Gammaproteobacteria bacterium | reverse complement strand
TCGGCGTATAGCTGCAGGGCTGGAAACTGTAAATCCTGTGCAGTGAAGGTGCTGGCGGGTGACCCTGAACATCGGGATTCGGCGCTGTCGATGGCGGAAAGGACGGACTATGGATTGATGTGTCCCTGTGTCTCCCGCGCAAACAGCGATCACCTGGTACTAGACATTTAAAAGAGGAAAAATCATGCAACAAAGTCGTCCACCATTACCACCGTTTAGCTATGAAACCGCGGTTCAAAAAGTACGAGCGGCTGAAAATGCCTGGAATACCTGCGACCCGGAAAAAATAGCGCTGGCCTATACCATCGATAGTGTGTGGAGAAATCGCGCGCAATTTGTGAACGGTCGGGATGAGGTCAAAGCGTTTCTTCAGAGCAAGTGGGCCAGAGAACTGGATTACCGCCTGATTAAAGAAATATGGACTTTTGCGGATGCGCGCATTGCCGTGCGTTTTGCCTACGAAAGCCACAATGCCGACGGCCAGTGGTTTCGTTCCTATGGTAACGAAAACTGGGAATTTGACGAGAATGGTTTAATGAAATTGCGTATCGCAAGTATTAATGATCTGCCGATCGAGGAGTCGGAACGAAAGTTTCACTGGCCTGCGGGTCCCAGACCCGATGATCATCCTGGTTTGTCTGAACTTGGCCTATAACCAGCAATGGTCGAGTGAGCGATAAATGTAGATTAAAACAGATGACCCTTGATGCTGTTGTCGATTTCAATATCATCGAGGGTGGCGTGTATTTTAGATCTAGTTGATCAGGCTGCCAAATAGTTAACCCCTGTGTTCCATATTGTTAATTAGATAGAGTTTCGAGATAAAAGCGATGAGCGAAAAAATAGTCATTACCGGTGCGGCGCGTACCCCGATGGGTGGGTTTCAGGGCGTCTTATCCACGGTCAGTGCGCCGGAACTGGGTACTGCTGCGATAGCGGCCGCTGTTGAGCGCAGCGGAATTGCGCTCGATGCGGTCGACGAAGTCATCATGGGTTGCGTTTTATCCGCCGGTCTTGGCCAGGCGGCGGCACGGCAGGCGAGCCTGGGTGCGGGATTGCCGCTGTCGACCGGCTGTACTACGGTGAACAAGATGTGTGGATCGGGTATGAAGGCAGTCATGCTCGCACACGACCTGCTGCTTGCCGGTAACAATCGGGTGATGGTTGCCGGGGGTCTGGAAAGCATGTCAAATGCACCTTACCTGTTACCCAAAGCCCGGGCTGGAATGCGCATGGGCCACAGTCAGCTGATGGATCATATGTTTCTTGATGGACTCGAAGATGCCTATGATAAAGGTCGACTGATGGGTGTGTTTGCCGAGCAAACCGCTGACAAGTACGGGTTCAGTCGTGAACAACAGGATGAGTTTTCGATCACCTCGTTGAAGCGGGCGCAGGCGGCAATCGAAAGCGGGGCATTCGCCGACGAAATAACGCCCGTGGTGGTAAAGTCTCGTAAAGGTGAAACGACGGTAGATACCGACGAACAACCTTTTAACGCTAATTTTGAAAAAATACCAACGCTGCGGCCGGCGTTTCGCGAAGACGGCACGGTGACCGCGGCGAATTCGAGTTCAATTTCCGACGGTGCTGCGGCATTGACTTTGATGAGCGAAAGCGAAGCGAAAAATCGGGGTATCAGGCCACTGGCTACCATCCAGGGCCACGCCAGTTTCGCGCACGAACCGGCCTGGTTTACCACGGCGCCTGTTGGTGCGATAAAACGGTTGATGGAAAACCTGGACTGGGCTGTGGGCGACGTCGATCTGTTTGAAATCAACGAAGCTTTCGCGGTCGTAACCATGGCAGCCATGTCGGACCTGGGTCTCGATCACGAACGGGTCAACGTTAACGGTGGTGCCTGCGCCCTCGGGCATCCAATTGGCGCTTCCGGTGCACGCATACTGGTAACACTGATTTTTGCTTTACAACGCCAGGGTTTGAAGAAAGGTATTGCTGCACTTTGTATCGGTGGTGGTGAGGCGACGGCGATGGCAGTCGAACTGAGTTAGGGATTTTTGACTGTGAGTTTTCCCGGGGCAGTTAAAATAGTTGAGGTCGGTCCGCGTGATGGATTGCAAAACGAGGCTATCAGCGTACCGGTCGAAGTTAAGATTGAGCTTATCGATAAACTCACAGAGGCTGGCCTGGCAGTGGTCGAATCGGGCAGTTTTGTTTCACCAAAATGGGTGCCGCAGATGGCTGCGAGCGGAGAGGTGTATCGTGGTATTCACAAAAAGCCGGGTGTGGCCTACCCGGTGCTGGTACCCAATATGCAAGGTCTCGATGCGGCACTGGAAGCCGGGGTCGAGGAAATCGCTATATTTGCGGCAGCCTCAGAAACCTTCACCCAGAAAAATATCAACTGCTCGATCGATGAAAGCATCGAGCGATATCGCCAGGTGGTAGAAAAAGCGCTGACCGAAAATTTGAAAATTCGAGGTTATATTTCCTGCGTACTGGGTTGTCCATACGAGGGCGAAGTGTCTTTCGATAGCGTCGCCGATGTCGCTGTGCGTTTGCTCGATCAGGGTTGCTATGAGGTCTCTCTCGGTGATACCACCGGTGTTGGTACCCCGGGGAAGGCCAGGGCGCTGGTCGAGCAGCTGGTCGATACGGTTCCGGTTTCACAGCTGGCTGCTCACTTTCACGATACCTATGGGCAGGGACTGGCTAATTTACACGCGGTCCTGCAGTGTGGGATCGCGGTAATAGACAGCTCGGTCGCGGGCCTTGGCGGCTGTCCTTATGCCAGGGGTGCGACTGGCAATGTAGCTACCGAGGATGTACTGTATATGCTCGATGGTATGCAAATAGAGACCGGCGTCGACATGGACAAGCTGCTCGAAGCGGGTGCTTACATTAGTGATTTTCTGGGGCGGGAACCTGCCTCAAAAGCAGCACTTGCGCTGCAAAATAGACAATAGGTGATAAAAAATTAACAATTTGGCAGGTGAGAGTTATTAATATGTTGTCATCTATGTCTGAAACTCAGCAGACGACCTTAGGCCTGGCCCGCGAGTTTACCGACCTGGTGCGATCACGCCATTCTGTCAGGGCTTTTCTGCCGGACAGGATAGGACCGGATTTACTCGAAGAGATATTCTCGGTGGCTGGCACCGCGCCCTCTAACTGCAATACTCAGCCATGGCTTGTGCATGTGCTATCGGGTGCGTCCAGGGATGCGATGAGCGAGGCGTTGTTGCAAACTATCGGTGCCGGGCAGCATGTACTCGATTTTCCCTATGAAGGAAAATATGACGGTGTTTACCGGCAGCGGCAGGTAGAGATTGGCAAGATGTTGTACCAGGCTTTGGGGGTGACGCGCGAAGATACCAAAGGTAAGCGTGAGACCTTTTTGCGCAACCTGGTATTTTTTGATGCGCCCCATGTAGTCTTCCTGTTTATGCCCGACTGGTGTGGCCTGCGCGAGGCCATCGATGTGGGTATGTATGCTCAAAACCTGATGTTGGCCCTGCGCGCCCATGGCATCGCCAGTTGTCCGCAGACCATACTCGGTTACAACGCCGAGGTTGTACGTGAACAACTCAATATTGAGCAGAATCAAAAATTGCTGTTTGGCATCTCGTTTGGATACGAAGATAAATCATACCCTGAAAACCAAATTCGCCCGACGCGGTCTACAGTGTCTGAAATCGTCAGGTTTTACGATTAGTAAATTTACTTAAAGGTAAGCACCATGTCTGACTATCAAGCGCCCCTCAAGGATATGCAATTCGTCATCAATGAACTGGCGGGCCTGGATAAAATTGCCAGTTTGCCCGGATTCGAAGAGGCAACAGCCGATACGGTGGAGGCAATTCTTGAGCAGGCAGGGATACTGGCCAGTGAAGTATTTTCACCCATCAATCAGTCGGGAGATGAGGCAGGTACCCATATCGACAATGGTATTGTCGTTAGCCCCGATGGCTTCGTCGATGCCTACCAACAGTTCGTCGAAAATGGCTGGCAGGGTATCAGTCAGGCAACCGAGGTCGGCGGCCAGGGTTTACCCTACCTGGTACATTCTGCGACTACTGAAATGTGGAGCGCGTCGAATATTGCACTGGCTCTTTGCCCGCTACTCACAACCGGAACCATCGAGGCGATTAGTCAGCATGCCAGTGAAGCGCTCAAGTCTCGTTTTCTGGAAAAACTGGTCACCGGGCACTGGTCGGGAACGATGAACCTGACGGAGCCCCAGGCCGGGTCTGATTTGGCTGCAGTGCGAACCAGGGCTGTGCCAGAGGGAGAGTTTTATCGTATTACCGGACAAAAGATTTTCATCACCTGGGGTGAGCATGAGATGTCCGAAAATATCGTACACCTGGTGCTGGCGCGTTTGCCGGATGCACCCGCAGGTGTGAAAGGAATTTCCCTGTTTCTAGTACCCAAGTATCATGTCAATGATGACGGTACGCTGGGTGAGCGCAACGATCTAAAGGTTGTGTCACTGGAGAGCAAGTTGGGCATTCACGCATCGCCAACCTGTGTCATGAGTTATGGTGACGCGGGTGGCGCCATCGGTTATCTGGTAGGTGAACCAAATAATGGCCTCGCTTGCATGTTTACCATGATGAACCATGCTCGACTCGACGTCGGAATGCAGGGTGTCGGGCTATCCGAACGCGCCTATCAGCGTGCGCTTTCCTACGCCAAAGATCGGGTGCAGGGTTATGCCCCTGGACAAGAGGGACGGGTGACGATTATTCATCATGCCGATGTGCGTCGAATGTTAATGCAAATGCGTGCACTGACCGAGGCGAGCCGGGCACTTGCCTATGTCTCGACCGCCGAGTACGACCTGGCGCATAGCTGCAAGCTGAAAGAGGAAAAGGCGAAACACCAGCGCCGGATCGATTTATTGACCCCGGTGGCTAAAGCATGGTCGACCGAAATGGCGCAGGAAGTAACTACCCTGGGTGTACAGGTTCATGGCGGCATGGGTTTTATCGAAGAAACCGGCGCTGCTCAATATATGCGCGATGCCCGAATTCTGACCATATACGAAGGTACCACTGGTATTCAGGGAATGGATTTAATCGGGCGTAAGCTATTGCGCGACAAGGGACAGGCAATGGGTGAACTGGTATCAGAATTGAATTCGTTTAAATCTGAACTTGAAGCCGAAACCGCTGAACTGGATTCAATTAGCCGTCATTTCAGCGACGCGTTACAGGCACTGGATGAGACTACTGAATGGTTTCTCGAGCAGGCGCCGGATAACCCTGAGCTTGCGGGTTCAATCGCGGTAAACTATTTAATGCTGGTTGGCAATGTTGTCGGTGGATGGTTGATGGCCAAATCAGCGATTGCGGCCCGACGACAACTTGCTGCCGGTGCGGACGACGATTTCTATCGCAATAAAATAAACACGGCGATCTATTTTGCCGAACATATATTACCTCGCAGTGAAGCCCAGCGGCACACCATTCAGGCAGGATCGAGCAGTGTTATGAGCATTGCAGTCGATTCCTTTGGCTGCTAGTCCTGAATCAATATGGGAAAACAGTGCTGTCCGGGGACGCAATGGTAAAACCCCGGCTAAAAGCAATAAAATCGGAGCAGCAATTACCGCAGGTTAATGTCGAAGGTTTATCTTGAAACCGGCTTATTGTAAGGAGCACTATCAGGCGCCGCCGATGGCTGCAACGACCCGGTCCGGCAAAATATTTATCACAACCGGATAAGAATGATTTTAGTTTTCAAATAGTGTGATAGAATATGCGCCGGTAGAATTCCAGTTAATAAAAATTTCTTTGTAAATCAATAATTTACAGTGATATTTCGTCTTCAGGTTACGAGGACTGGCCCCACGATTATTGGGATTTTTGGGGAACATGCTCCCGAGTGAGCTGGTAACGACAGGTTTTTTATAAAAATTTTATTTGAGAACAACCATGGCTGAACTGAACAAGTATCGCAATATCGGCATTTTTGCCCATGTTGATGCTGGTAAAACCACGACCACTGAGCGAATACTGAAGCTCACCGGTAAGATTCATAAGATTGGTGAAGTGGACGATGGTGCGGCAACCACTGACTTTATGGATCAGGAGCAGGAACGTGGTATCACAATTCAGTCTGCTGCAACCAGTTGTGAATGGGACGGGCATCGCCTTAACATCATTGACACACCGGGACACGTCGACTTCACCATAGAAGTCTATCGCTCCCTGAAGGTACTCGATGGCGGTATCGGGATATTTTGTGGCTCCGGTGGGGTTGAGCCCCAGTCTGAAACTAACTGGCGATATGCCAACGAATCGGAAGTCGCGCGTATTATATTCGTCAATAAACTCGATCGTCTGGGCGCCGATTTCTATCGCGTGGTCAAGCAGGTCGAAGACGTATTGGGCGCTAATCCACTGGTTATGACTTTGCCCATCGGCACCGAAGATGACTTTAAGGGCGTGGTTGATTTGCTAACCCGTAAAGCCTGGGTATGGGACGACTCGGGAGACCCGACAAACTACAGGATAGAAGAGCCACCCGCAGATATGTCCGACTTGATCGAGGAATATCGTGAAAAACTGATCGAGACGGTACTGGAACAGGATGACGATTTGCTTGAGAAGTATCTCGAAGGCGAGGAACCGGCGCTGGATGATATTAAGCGTTGCATTCGCAAGGGAACGATCGCCCTCGACTTCTTCCCAACCTATTGCGGTTCTGCTTTCAAAAATAAAGCGATTCAGCTGGTACTAAACGCAGTTGTCGACTACCTGCCGAACCCAACAGAAGTAAAACCTCAGCCCGAAGTTGATCTTGAAGGCAATCCAACCGGAGAATTTGCTATCGTTGATCCGAACAAGCCATTGCGAGCGCTGGCGTTCAAAATCATGGATGACCGTTTCGGCGCTCTGACATTTATCCGTATTTACTCCGGAAAACTGGGAAAGGGTTCGAACGTGCTGAATACCTTTACTGGCAAAACTGAGCGTATTGGACGCATCGTCGAAATGCATGCCGACGAACGCATCGAACTCCATTCTGCTGAAGCAGGAGATATCGTTGCCATAGTTGGTATGAAAAATGTGCAGACAGGTCATACGCTTTGTGACCCCAAGGCACCGGCAACTCTGGAGCCGATGGTATTCCCGGACCCTGTTATCTCGGTCGCTATCAAGCCTAAAGATCAGGGCGCATCCGAAAAAATGGGAATTGCCCTGGGTAAGATGATCAAGGAAGATCCATCCTTCCATGTCGAGACTGACGAGGATAGTGGTGAAACCATTCTCCAGGGCATGGGCGAACTGCATCTTGATATCAAAGTCGATATTTTACGCCGCACCCATTTAGTAGATGTCACAGTTGGCAAGCCCCAGGTAGCGTACCGTGAGACTATTACCCAGCTTGTGGAAGACAGTTACACGCATAAGAAACAAACCGGTGGTTCGGGTCAATTTGGCAAGATTGACTATATTATAGAGCCTGGTGAGTCCGGTAGTGGCTATCAGTTCGAATCGAAGGTGACTGGCGGAAACGTGCCGCGCGAATTCTGGCAGGCGATTGAGAAAGGTTTTGGCAGTTGTATGGAAGAAGGTGTGTTGGCCGGTTTTCCGCTGCTCGACGTCAAGATTACCCTAATGGACGGCGCTTATCATGCAGTTGACTCATCAGCTTTGGCTTTTGAGATTGCCGCCAGGGGCGCTTACCGTCAGACCATTCCTAAAGCTGCCCCGCAATTGATGGAACCGATTATGAAAGTCGATGTGTTTGTCGCTGAAGATTATGTTGGTGATGCCATCGGTGACCTGAACCGCAGGCGTGGAATGATTAAATCGCAGGAGCAGACGACAACCGGTGTTCGCATCAGGGCCAGTGTGCCCTTGTCTGATATGTTTGGATATATTGGTGATTTACGCACCATGACTTCGGGACGAGGCCAGTTTTCGATGGAATTCGAGCATTACCTGCCTTGCCCGAAAAACGTATCCGAAGAAGTGATCAAAGAAGTCAAAGAGCGCGAAGCGGCGAAAAAGTAAGATTAGTAAAGGCGTTATTTTGAGAGGTTTTCACAGCACCTCGAAACTATCGGGGTGCTGGCTTATAAGGCTTTGATTTAATTGGATGATATATCCGTAACTCTATTGACATGCCGATAGTGCCTGTAGAGAATACGCTCCTTGTTTGGAGGGGTTCCCGAGTGGCCAAAGGGGACAGACTGTAAATCTGTTGGCTCAGCCTTCGGTGGTTCGAATCCACCCCCCGCCACCATCAAGGTTAGGTAGAACCTTGAGATGTATTCAGGTCGAAGAGATAGCGATGGTCGTGAGACCGGGGTGGGTTCGAACCAAGTGGTTCGACAAATTCGTCGGGAACGAATTTGAACGTCCGCAGGACGGCCCGAAGGGCGAAGGGCAGGATGCCCGGAGTAATCTCTCCAGGCGCGCCATATAATAAAAGGGTCCCGATAGGGGCCTTTTTTATTATATGGGGTACTTGTGAGATCAGATTCAAACTCCAAGTTCGACAAAATCGTCAGGAACGATTTTGAACGTCCAAAGGACGGCCCGGAGGGCAGCCTACATGGAAGTAGGCTGTAATCTCTCCAGGAGCGCCATA
>JAPUFZ010000355.1 GCA_027293245.1 Gammaproteobacteria bacterium | reverse complement strand
CGGCATGACGCTCGGCTCGGGGGCCGGGGGAACCTCCGGCTCGGAAGTCGAGAGGGCGGTTACATATGACCATTATTCTATATTTTGCACCTGCTCCCGCATCTGCTCAATCAACACCTTGAGATCAACAGAGTATTGCGTGGTTTGGCTATCCTGTGACTTTGACCCCAGTGTATTGGCTTCGCGATTGAGTTCCTGCATGAGGAAATCAAGCCGCCTGCCCACCGCTTCTTCGCGTTTCAAAACTTTTTTAACTTCGGTAATATGAGTATCGATGCGATCAAGCTCTTCAGCTACATCGAGTTTTTGAGCCAGTATCACCAGTTCCTGCTCGAGCCGGCCGTGGTCCGCGTCTGCATTCCATTTTTTTAGTTTCTCAGATAAATTGAGTTCCCATTTTTCGCGCATCGACGCCATTATCGCCGGTTGATGCGCCCGCAGTTGTTGCACAATTTTGCTGATTTTAGTACAGCGAGAATTTATCATTATAGCCAGCGCCTGGCCTTCGGTTTCCCTGGTTTCGACCAACTGCTTCAGGGTATTTTCAAGACTTCCGAGTGCCAGCGATATCAGCGGCGACAGGTCTCCCTCAGAGTCCGAAATCACACCCGGCCAACTCAGGATATCGGCGACGGATAGCTTGCTACCTTCATGAACGATATTCAATACCTCCTGCTCCAGCTGGCGTAACTGGTGTACGATTTCTTGATTGAGGCTGATTTTACTTTCGCTGGTACCATTTAATTTAAAACGTAATCCAATATCTACCTTGCCGCGCTTTAAATATCTCGATACCAGTTTGCGAATTTCGGGTTCCAGCGATTTAAAATCGTCTGGCAGCTTCAGGCCAGGCTCCAGATAACGATGATTGACCGAGCGAATCTCCCAGGTCAAAGTTCCGGCATCGCAGGACTCCTGCAAGCGGGCAAAGGCAGTCATACTTTTTAGCACGTTTCTATTCTCTACCAATACTCAGGTTCGTGATGCGGGAATCATAACTTATTTGGACGGCGCATGCATAAACCACCTATGTATAGAGGCTTTCGTAAAAAATCGTCTTGCGGCCAGGGGACGCTAGACGGCTTTTTACGACACTCTCTTTATTACCACTGGGGACTGACGCCGACACGGATGATCAGTATAATCCCGATTCTTTTCCGGAGATCGATTCATGAGACCCAGCGGCAGAGCCAACGACGAACTACGACCGATCAGAATTACGCGAAACTATACCCGGCATGCGGAAGGGTCAGTTTTAATCGAGTCTGGCGACACCAGGGTTTTATGCAACGCATCGGTAGAGAATTCAGTACCGGGCTTTTTGCGGGGTAAGGGCAGGGGCTGGGTAACAGCCGAATATGGCATGTTGCCGCGATCGACCGGCACTCGCATGCGCCGCGAAGCGAGCAGTGGCAAGCAGGGTGGACGTACGATGGAAATCCAACGTCTGATCGGCCGTGCACTGCGCGCCTCTATTGATACCGAAAAACTGGGAGAAAGAACCATCACCATTGACTGCGATGTCATACAGGCAGATGGTGGCACCCGAACCGCTTCGATTTCAGGCGCATGGGTCGCCCTGGCGGACGCTATCCAGACCCTGTTAGATCAGGGCGAACTTAAACATAATCCCCTCGAATGCCAGATCGCCGCCATATCGGTCGGCATTTACCAGGGTCAGGCCATTCTCGATCTGGATTATGCCGAAGACAGTAGTGCCCATACTGATATGAACATTGTCATGAATAGTAAAGGCGGATTTATCGAGGTACAGGGCACCGCCGAAGGCCAGTCGTTTTCCGATGTGGAGTTGAATGAAATGCTGGCTCTGGCACGCAAGGGTATCGGTCAAATATTTGAACTACAGAAATGAGAAAACTGGTGATTGCATCCGCTAATACGGGCAAGTTGCGAGAGCTGTCGCAACTTTTCGTTAATCTCGACTACCAGCTATACCCGCAGGCCGATTTCGATGTTCCCGAGGTTGCCGAGACCGGCACAACCTTTGTCGAAAACGCAATTATCAAGGCTCGTAATGCGGCACAGCACACCGGCTTTGCCGCACTGGCGGATGATTCGGGTATCGAGGTCGATGCTCTGAACGGAGCCCCTGGTGTCTACAGCGCCCGCTTTTCCGGCCCCGACGCAACCGATGAGACGAACAACGCGTTACTGGTGGAAAAACTGCGCCAGGTACCGGAGCGGCAACGTGGCGCCCGTTATCGGGCGGTTATTGTTTATATGCAAAATGCCGCTGACGCCTCGCCAGTCATATGCGAGGGCAGCTGGGAAGGCATTATCCTGCTCGAACCGCACGGCACCGGCGGATTCGGTTACGACCCTTATTTTTATTTGCCGGAACGGGGCTGCACCAGTGCCGAACTCAGCGCCGAACTGAAGAATAAACTGAGCCATCGTGGACAGGCGTTGCGACAATTACTCGAAAGGCTCCCACAATAATGCAAATTAAGCATCCCCCGCCGCTCGGCCTCTACATCCATTTGCCCTGGTGTGAAAAAAAATGCCCCTACTGTGATTTCAATTCGCACACGATCGATCAATTACCCGAGTTCGACTACATCGATGCGCTACTCAATGATCTGGAACAGGATCTGCCCCTGGTCTGGGGTCGTAGGGTAGAGACTATTTTTATCGGCGGTGGCACACCGTCATTATTTTCCGGAGAAGCAATCGATCGCCTGTTTTCCGGCTTAAGGGCCCTGCTGAATATATCCGCAAATGCCGAAGTAACGCTTGAGTCCAATCCGGGTAGTGCCGATATCGAACATTTTCGTGCTTACCGCGAAATCGGTATTAACCGTCTCTCAATCGGTATACAAAGTTTTAACGACGACCATTTACGAGCACTCGGCCGCGTACACGATGCCAGTCTCGGCCTGCAGGCCTTTGCCTCGGCGCGGCAGGCCGGATTTGACAATATCAACCTGGATTTAATGTATGGCTTGCCGGCCCAGAGTGTGCCACAGGCCGTGGCGGACCTGCAGCAGGCAATTGCGCTTGGACCCGAGCATATTTCCCACTACCAACTCACGATTGAACCTAATACCCTGTTTCATAGCCGACCACCAGCGGCGATGCCAGATGATGATCTCGCCTGGGAACAACAAAGCGCATGCCAGACGCTGTTATCAGACCAGCGCTATCAACAATATGAAATTTCAGCTTATAGCCTCGATAACTTTCAAAGCCGACACAATTTGAACTACTGGAAATTCGGCGACTACCTGGGTATAGGTGCAGGCGCACATGGCAAGATTACACTGGCCGGGGAAAACCGTATATTGCGGCGCGTGCGCCAACGCCAGCCTCGCGTCTACCTGCAATCTCGGGGGCGTGATTCAATCAGTAGTGAAGTTGAACTAAACGCAGCGGACCGGGCATTTGAGTTTATGCTCAATGCCCTGCGACTAACCGGCGGGTTCCATGCATCCGAATTTGTCGAGTGTACCGGTTTGTCGTTCAGCGAAATTCTGCCGGTACTGCAAAAAGCGCAAGATTTGGGTCTACTCAATCTGGATCAATGGCAAATTTGCCCCAGCGAGCGTGGTTTTCAGTATCTCAACGACTTGCAATCGATGTTTCTTGACCTGGATATCGCAACAAATCAACCTTTTTTTAGTACAGCCGGCGAAATTATACACAGCTAGATTAAATCACCGTATATTGCCAGCCTTATTTCAAAATTAAAAAGTGTATTATTTACCATTTTTTTTAAGCATTTGATTTAAAGGGATATTTATCGATTGATCAAATGTTAGCTAATCTAACAAAACCTCAATGTATATCGGTGTTTCAGCACTTCAATTGCAATTTATACACATAGTTACGCACAGGTAATGTGGATAACCCGAAAGCCAATAGCCCAGTCAATGCTTTACGCACAACTAGTCAGATTTCACTTTAACAATAGCGCCTAACTGAGCAGCAAAATGCTCCATCATATAGGGTCAGAGACTTTAATATCAGGGCCAACAATCGATCAAGCTGACGCATCTGGGCGCCTCACCATCTCACTTCTTGCCGCGGGCGCGGTCGAGCGAATGGAACCGCTGAAAAAAAGCCGAGGCAACGTCACCGCGTCCCTCCTTTCGAAAGCGACTGCCCCAGAACGCAGCCTCGTAAAGTCCCACGGTCCCGGGGTCCGGCACCAGGCCTCTCGCGGGACGCTTAGGTGATTGCAGTAATGACTTGCCTATCAGGGGGAGATTCTCGAGTGCCTCGACGACTTTCTCCTGGGAACGACTGATCAGGTACTCGAGTTCATCGTACCGAACCGGCTCGCCCGCAACCGCACGGTACCTGAGGTAGCGGCCCAGAATCGTCGAATCCCCCGGCACTATACCTCTGAACAGGGGATCGGTCCGCCACGGGAACGACGAAGAATCGCGGTTGAAGAGACTCCGCGGTGCACTGTATTCAAGACGCTGACGCGAGATAGTGTTCAGCGGCCCAGGGGGAAGCACCTCGTGAAAGCGCTCTTGCGTCATCGTATAATGAAGGATCAGGCTCGCCAGGTTGGTGATCGCGATGCGAGCCAGATCATTCCGAATCGCCGGCTGGTCGAATCGATCCTCCATCGCCTCGAAGTCCGGTTCGATGGGATCATTAGAGGCGATCACGATCATGTCCGAATAATGGGGTGTTCGAGCTACCCTGGCGTGTGGAAACACGGATTCAATCGTGCGCAACACCAGCGCAACGCCAGCGTCGGACTGTTCGTACGCCTGGATCCACACCACGGCGAGACCGCCAGGATTGAGCCTGGCGCTCATCGCCTGGAAATATTCCCGGGTGAACAGGCCAGCGATTCCCGCGACCCAGGGGTTCGACGGTTCGGAGATAATCATGTCGTAGCGGCGCGGCACCGCGCGCAGAAAACTCTGGGCATCGTCCAGATAGGTACGAACCCGTGAGTCATTGAGAACCCCGTAGTTGAACCTGGCGAAGATTGAATCCGAGTTGAGGACACCGGGTGAGATCTCGACGATGTCTGCCTGCTCCACCGGGTGGCGCATCAGCGAGCCGGCGGTAATCCCCGAGCCGTGTCCTATAACGAGAATGCTGCGCGCCTCCGGTGCCAGAAACATCGGTAAGTGGGCCAGGAGTACCTGTGTCGGCAGGTCAGCTCCGGTCGACGCATCAGGCTTACCGTTGATAAAGAGGCCGACGCGAATGCCTTTATCGATTGCGAGCACGGTGGTCTGTGCATCTTCCTCGAAGTAGAAGGCTCTGGTTTCCCCTAAATCTATTACGTAACGACGTTTCCACGCATCGAAGCTTGAGGCAGGATGCCTGGCCTGGTCGGCGGCGTTGGCCAAATCATTGGGCCTCGCGATCATGCGCAGAT
>JAPUFZ010000354.1 GCA_027293245.1 Gammaproteobacteria bacterium | reverse complement strand
CATTTGTGCGAATCGCTGGGTTGCGAGGTTGAAGAAACCAGACCCGCCATCGATGGCCAGGCTTTACGCCATGCCTTCGATGTACTGTTTAGCGCGAATTTGCGTGCTGTTGTTTCCGTAATTGTGACATCCCATGCCGGCCAGGCTGTCGAAAGCCTGGTTGAACCAATAACTTTCGCCTGCAGCGAGGCGGCGGCTAGTCGTACCGCGGCCGATTATGTAGCGGCGTTACGGATCACTCATCAGTCGGCGCGGGTCCTGGGTCAGTTCTTTGAAAAATTTGATATATTACTGACACCGACGCTTGCCAACCCACCCCTGGCGCTTGGCACTATCGATATGCAATCTAGTGACTGGTCGGCCTATCTGAGCAGCATGCTTGATGAAATCCCCTTTACGCCTTTGTTCAATGCGACAGGTGCGCCAGCGGCGTCTGTGCCATTGGGAAGCTGTGCCGCCGGATTGCCTGTGGGTGTGCAGTTTGGCGCAGCACTGGGTCGTGAAGACACTTTATTGCGTCTTGCCGCTGCGTTAGAACAGGCCGCACCCTGGCACCAGCGAATTTAATGAGACCTTAGCCCAATGCCCGAGTACCGGCTTGCTGTTTACAATGCTTTTTCAGAATCTACTTTTGGCGGCAGCGCAGCCGCGATCATTGCTGATGCGGGAAACCTCGATGACGACCAAATGCAACGCATCTCAAAGGAACTTGGTGCACCGGCCACCTGTTTTATCACCAGCATCGAAGACCGCAACATCAAGGTCAGGTTTTTTTCCACATTAACCGAATACTCAATGTGTGGTCATGGCACTATTGCCCTGATGACGTGGCTGGTGGATAGCGGATCCATCGCGATTGACAAGAACCGCAATGGCAAGCTGGCGATAAGTTTGCACACACCAGGTAGCAGTGCCGCTGTCGAAATTCATTGCCGTGAGGATGCTCGACCGCGAGTGATGTTGTCACTGGCAGCTGCTAATTTCGAGGACTGTTCGATAGGTGCAGGGGAACTCGCACCCTTGCTTGGCGTTGACGAGCAGGCTTTTAATGCCGATTTACCCGTTAAATTAACGCGCTCCGATTTTACCCATCTTATCGTGCCGATTCGTAATCTCGTGTCGATACAACATGTCAGGCCGGATTTCATCGCGCTAACTGCATTTTGCCGAAAAATGCAGGTCGACACCGTTGCACTGTTTACCACTGAAACCCTGATGCCAGAAAGCAGCATTCACTGCCGCGATTTTTGTCCTGCTGTAGGCACGCCCGAGGCGTCTGCCACCGGTACCACCAATCGTGCGCTGGCCTGTTACCTGGTCCAACAGGGTCTGCTCGATGCAAAAACCGGCACTCGGCACACAGTGATCGCGGAGCAGGGATACGAAATGGGCAGACCCAGTCAGATCAGAATCGAAATGACCATACAGGATGGCCAGCCTGTCGAAATTATGGTCGGAGGTGTTGCTACCAAAAGCATAGAAGGGATCTTTTATTTAACATGACCCTATTGGTTGATTCTGGCCAGGAAACTATTCCCCCTGAACAACACTCTGGCTTTCCAGGTAGGAAACCGGCGGATATTTCGCTGGCCTGGTATCCGAACAACAGCTCGGAATGCATTCCATGGGGTAATCGGCAGTGGCGTTAAAGAAGAACGGGATTGAATAACGCGGCTGCCCGCTTTTGTTATTGTTGGCAAAATGTTTAACGCTGATAAAGTAGTCGTTGCTCCACTGCTTTAACAATTCTCCCGTATTAATGATAAAGGCGTTTTTAATCAGCGGGGCTTTAATCCAGCATTTGCGGCGCTCGCTATAGATAACCAGGCCTTCGCTATCCTGCGCCAGAATCGTAATAAAGGTCGAGTCAACATGTGGTGCGATACCGAATGAATCGTCTTCATCCTGGTTAACAGGCGCATATTTGGTCATTCGAAGCCGATAAATGGGTGACTTGAATGCCGGCTCGAAAAAATTATTGGCCATGCCCAATGCCCTGGCGTAAATCGGCAGGAGTTTCATTGCCAGACCTTCAACTTCAGTTGCATAGTTTTCTACTTGCCGGCGAAATCCAGGCAGATCCTGCTCTCGTGGCCATTGATTCTTATCCAGCGACACACCCCGCGGACCGAGCTCGCGTTTAATGATAAAGGCTTCATTGGCATTGCCTTTATTGCGCGCCGGCAGCTTACGATTCTGAAATGGCAGGTAGCCGACACCGCCTACCGGCCAGCCTGGACGATCCATTTTTAATGACATCCTGGTTTCCAGGGGTAAATCGAGAAATCGCCGGGCCTGCGTAAATGCGTTATCGATTTGTTCCTGAGTAATTCCATGGCCGGTCAGGCAATAAAAACCGACCTCGGTACAGGCATGCAAGAGCTGGTCAGCGGCGGCCTGGAGGGCCGGTTCACTACCACTGGATAAGTAGTCCTCAAGGTCAATCACCGGTATATCACCGTCGCGCGCAGGTTCCAGGTTCAGGGTATCCCATGATTCTGATTCGAGGCGCAGTTGAGTTTCTTTTTCGTTTGGATCGTATGGTTGCATCACTATTAGCTCAGGCACTCAAATATAAGTGTCTCCTCCGCCGATTGTTGTTCCTGATTGTTAATTTATAATTTATTCCTGGCCAGCGCAGCCCCGGCTGCCAATGACCATAATTTACCCGATGCAACCGATTTTGGCATCGGCGCTAGCCCACAATTCGTACAGGGCATGATTTGTTCGGCAGAAACATACTGGCAGGCTTCTTTAATAATGGCCGCGACCTGTTCGGGGCTTTCTACCTGGTTACTGGTAACGTCGATTGCGCCCACCATTACCTGCTTATCCTTGAGCAATCCAATTACCGACATCGGCACATGGGAATTGGCACACTCGAGTGAAATCTGATCTATATTGCTGGCATTCAGGGCTGGAAAAATTTCTTCATACTGGCGCCATTCATTTCCCAGCGTTTCCTTCCACTTCAGGTTTTGTTCGATACCATAGCCATAACATATATGGACCGCTGTTTTACAGCTAAGGCCTGCGCTGGCTCTATGCAGTGCCTCGATGCCCCAGTCCTTGACCTCATCCATGAAGACGTTAAATGCGGGCTCGTCAAACTGGATTAGATCGACGCCCAGTGCTGCAAGCTCCCTGGCTTCCTGATTCAGCAACTCGGCAAATGCCATTGCCATTTCCGGTCTGCTGTCATAGTGCTCGTTTGCTATCGTGTCACAAATGGTCATCGGACCGGGTAAGGTAAACTTTAACTGGTTTTTAGTGTGTGCACGACAAAACCTGACTTCGTCCCCATGGACTGAGGCATTTCGCTTCACGGCCCTGGTGACTGTCGGTACATCGACATCGTAACGGTTGTCGCGAATACCCATGGTGGTGATCATGTCCCAGTCTATGCCGTCGATGTGCTTGAGAAAACCGTGTACAAAATGCTCTCTGAACTGCTCGCCGTTAGTGACGATATCGATTCCAGCACTTTCCTGCTCCTTGATCCAGACCAGCGAAGCATCGCGTTTACCTCTTTCCAGCGCTTCGCCTTCGAGGCGCCAGGCTGCCCAGAGTTTTTCAGGTTCTGCCAGCCATTCTGGTTTTGGCAGGCTACCGGCAATCGTGGTTTCAAACATTGAATACTCCGGGTTGGGTGAATTAACCGTTTCGAAAGTGAATTGATTCTACTATATGAACAAAGCCAAACATCGACCAGGCCAGCAGTGATAATTTACCACATTAAGTCATCAGGGATTTTGTAATCTGCGTAGGCATCGTCCTCGCCTTCGGCGCCAATTTTCTCGTTGAGCTGTACAATGCAGGATTCATCTCGCTGAGCAATTTTTTCCGCAACCGGGGCCGGCACGATTTCAAATTTTCGCAACTGGTTTTTTACGATAGTGACTATCGCCAGTCGACCAGCAATCAACTGATTTTTCAATTCCTCATTCAGGATAATTTTCTTTACCTTGTTGTCGTAAACAAAACTATAGCCAATGTCGCCGTCACTGGTATCCAGTCGATTCATTTCTACCAATTGTATTATCTGCGCGGCGACAGCTTTTAGACTGGATTCTTTCTGTTTCTGAAGATTGAGCTGACGGTCGCGCTCGATCTTTTTCGCCTGTTCTCGTTGAGCAGCCGCGCTAACCTCATTCGAGATTACCGCACCGCTACCGCGCGCTGCTTTGGCTTTTTTCTGTTTTTCTTTTTTGGCCTTGTTAGCCCTGTTTTTATCTACCAGGCCGGCTTTCAGTAACTGGTCCTGTAACGATGCCATGAGATACACCCTGATGAAGCGGGCCAATAGCATAGATAACTGTGGTCGGCGATACAAGATAGACTTGCTTTAGTGGCCCCGACTGGGATGTAATGCGGTTTTTATCCGGTACCCGTTAGCGGTCCCTGTTTTTGCATGAGTAATA